>JACQNW010000080.1 GCA_016202845.1 Candidatus Aenigmatarchaeota archaeon | reverse complement strand
GAGCTATATGTAACCAAATAAATTAATATCGGGGTTATTTATTTGGTTAGCTATAAAACAAAACCAACTTCAAAACTGCATGAGGAGTTTCAGAAATGCAAGGACTTTATAGACTTATTTTTATCCCACCACAAAAATTGCTCCTGTTTTAAAGAACATGTCCTGAGCATAAACAAATTAAGAATATGCGTCGGGTGCCTCTTTGCCGCTTTTGGCATAGTTGCAGCAGTCGTGCTTTTCAAAAGTGTGTATTATTCTTTGATAAGCCCGTTGCATGTCGTACTGTTTGGCGGTTCCTTGATGCTTATTTCATTTTTTTCAATGAGCATTGCACAGTCAAAGATACCTAGGGCAGTAAGGAAGTTTATTCTGGGGTTTGGAATACCCTTCTATTATTACACGTCTTTTGCAGTTCATTGGATTTTCGTTGCCATATTCATGGCATCAATACCATTGTATGCATATGTGAGCATAAGCAACCATGATGATGCAGAAAAGTCCTGTTGCCATAAGTTTAAGCCAACCAAAAGGAAAACTAAATAATGGTTAATGCAAGCCTGATCAAAATTTACCTGCTTTGCATAGTTTTTGTTTTAGGCCTTACGGCCATAGGTTTAGGCGCTATAGTGGGCCTTTTTCCTGCGTTAGGCGATGCTGTAGCAAGTCTTGCAGACACTACGTCAGAGGTCATAGAAGTAACTTCTGTTGCCATTCTTGGATTTATGAAATTCAGGGAAGGAACTGGAGGAAAACCGTCGTCAAAAAATTCAACCATGATCCTGATCTGTGCATACATAGTGATGAGCTTTTTGCAGGTGAGCAGCAATGTGATCGGTCTTATTCCGGGAATCGGGGATGTTGGCGCCCCTCTAATAAAAGTCATTTTACAGCTTGGCCAATTTGTCGATGCAGTACTTTTGGCGTTTTAAAATACGCTGTTCAATTCTAATCATGATGGAACAAATTTATCGTGGGGCAGAAGCTGTAGTAATAGTAAAAGGCAATACTATAATTAAAGAAAGAATCAGGAAATCATATAGGCTGCTCCAAATAGACGAAAAACTTAGGAAGCAGCGCACCCGAAGCGAGGCTTCTTTGCTGCGAGAAGCTGCCAGGGCTGGAGTGAATGTTCCACGTATTATAGAAGAATTCAGCTTCTCTCTTACGCTTGAAAAAATAGAAGGTAAAATGGTTAAGAACATCCTTAACAAGAATAATATGAGCAGTATTTGCAAAATAATAGGTAAATCGATTGCAAAGCTTCATTGTTCTGATATCGTACATGGCGATTTTACAACAAGCAACATGCTTATAATAGAGAATGAATCGACGTCTAAGCCGTTTAAGCTGTATCTAATAGATTTTGGCCTTGGTTTGCGCTCGGCAAAAACAGAGGATAAGGCTACAGATTTGCACGTCCTGAGAGAAGCCTTGGAATCCACCCACTTTAATATTGCAGAAAAGGCCTGGAAGATAATTTTAAAAGCCTATCAACAAGAATACAAGGGTGCTGAAAAAGCGATAGGCTCTCTTAAAAATCTCGAAAAGCGGGGGCGTTATCGCGACAGAACTGGGTGATATTATAGCGCGCATGCATTCACGAAAGCATGGAAAACACGGCTCAAAAAAGCCTGTCAGGAAAAAGGCGGTCTGGGTTAGCTATGAGGCTGAAGAGGTCGAAAAGCTGGTTCAGAAGCTTGCAAAAGAAGGCACGACAAATGCCATGATCGGTCTAAAATTAAGGGATCAGTACGGTGTTCCTGATGTTCGTGCTTTCAATCTTCGTGTTGCAAATGTTGCAAAAAAGGTGAAGAAAGAACAGGCCGTGCCGGAAGACATGTATTCTTTGATCAAAAAAGCAGTAAATCTCCACAAGCATATGGCCGGAAACAGGGGAGACGCAAAAGCAAAGCACGGACTTGAACTGCTAGAATCCAAGATAAGAAGGCTGGGGAAATACTACGCAAGAAAAGGCATACTGCAGAAAGGCTGGAAATACAGCATCGAAAACGCAAAGCTTATTGTAAAGTAATATCACTTGGATTTTGACAATATTAACTTTTTGACATCTTCAAAATCAGGAACATTTTTTATAACGGGCTTTAGTTCTGTTTCCCAGATTTTTTTTGTCTTTTCTAACG
>JACQNW010000078.1 GCA_016202845.1 Candidatus Aenigmatarchaeota archaeon | reverse complement strand
TTGTGTAATACCTGAATATTAAGTTGGTCAGCTATAAAAATGCTTTGATGCATTAATTGCACAAGGTTTTAGATGAATGTACGACCTTTTCCAATATCAGAGATGCTTCCAAAAAATGAAAGGTCATATCTTTCTTTTCGAAAACAGAATAACTAGAGGTTTCAAAAATGAAAATTGATTTTCAAACCAGAAAGGAAGCGGGAGAAAAAAAAGAAAAGGCGCTGAATTGGTACGGGTATATCTGGACAATGTTCAGCTTGGGCAAAGGGAAGGTTGGCGACCTATGGTATTTTGTAAGCATTGCAACATTGTTTGGTGTTTTCAACATACCACTGGAACTTTTACCAGCGGCTGCTGTTGTGTTTATCATAGGCACTGTGATAATAGGAATAATACTGACAAAAAAGTTTATAGCCCAAAAAGAACAGGAAGTTGCTACAAAGATAAACCCGGTTTTCATGGAAATTATAGGAAGGCTTGAAAGGATTGAGAACCAGCTTAACCAAACAAACGGCCATAAAACCAGAGCTTACAAAAAAATATCAGTCTAAGGCGATAATGTGTTGGCAAGACTTAAGGAAATCAAAAACACAGGCGGAATAAAGTATCTTGCTAGGTATGTTTTGTCTTCAATTTTTAGCTGGCTTCAGTTTAGATTCAACAAAAAAAGAAAATTCATTTTTGACGGCAAAGAATACAATTACTACTACACACAAAAAGAAGGCTACTGGCAATACAGGACCGAAAGAGTTGCAGAAATACCTATTTTTTATGAAATAATCAAATCTGCCAATGGCAAAAGAATACTTGAGGTTGGCAATACACTGGCGCATTATTATCCAATAAATCATACTGTTGTAGATAAATATGAAATAGCGGACGGCGTCATAAACAAGGATATTGTCGGCTTTGATGACGGCAAAAAGTACGATCTTATGCTCAATATTTCAACTTTGGAGCACGTAGGCTTTTCGCCACAGGAGCCCGACAAGCCCGCAAAAGTCCATGATGCGTTGCAAAGCATGCGAAAACTGCTCAAGACGGATGGCATGATAATTTCTTCTTTTCCTGTAGGGTTCAATCCTGAGGTTGACAAACGCATTCTAAAAAATATGGAAGATTTCAAATTCATGAAAAGAGTCAGCATTGGCAACAAATGGGTGCAGTTCAATCCAACAGAAGAGGCCATCAGAAGAGCAAAATACGGATTCCCATACCCTTGTGCAAACATAATTGCGATAGAGAAAGGACCTTTTGCGCTTAAAAAGCGACCAAAAAGAAAACAATAGAATTCAGTCCCAAAATCTTTATATAGCAATTTCGCACATCTATTTTCATGGCAAAGAGAAGAGCAAAGAAAAAACAGGCAATGGAGTAAAAGACGCAAACCAGTCTAAATTCCTTTTGTAAAACTTTTTACTTTTACAATTTATATTTACTGTCTATTGCTTCCAAAAAATCGCAAAATTGGCCCGTGATACTTATGGAAAGTTCTGTGTGTTGTGGTAAAGAAATGAGGATTAACATCAATACAAGCATGTTTATCGAGTTAAAATGTGACAACTGTGGCGACTATATCTATATCAAAAAAGACAATACTTTGGAACCACAACTTCTGGACGACTGACTTAGGGGTTCAAAGAGAACTGAAGGGAACATTACTGTTTCTACAATAGCACCAACTGGCTTTTAACCATTTGTTACAAGTTTAGCAGAATGAAACAGGAAATAAAATTCGACCCCTTGATTTTCAGAGCATATGATGTCCGCGGGATTTATGGCAAAACACTGGACGAAGAAATAATGAAAAGCATAGGGAATGCTTTTGGCCAGATTGCCGGCGATTGTGTTGTCGGATGGGACGTAAGAGGATCCAGCATCCCTTTGGCACAAGCTTTTGTAGAAGGATTGACAGACAGCGGCCACAATGCAATGATAATAGGCCAGACGCCACTTGCAGCAACATGCTTTGCTGGCTGGAAGCAGAACATTAATTCAGCTTATATTACAGCTTCACACCTGACAAAAGAATGGAATGGCATAAAATTTTTTGACAGACAGGGCGTCGGGCTTATGCAGGAGGGAACCTTCAGGATAAGAGACATAGTTGCAGCCAGCAAATATGCAAAAAAGGAAAAGAAAATCACTCAAGACATCTCCAGCAAAGAAACAATAGAAAAATACATCGAACATATAATTTCTAAAATAAAGCCCGGCAAGAAAATAAAATTAATCATCGACTGCGGCAATGGCGCTGCAGGGAGCTTAGCTCCAAAGCTGTTCGAAAAAGCAGGATTTATCTGCAAGAATATTTTTATTGAACCGGACGGCGATTTCCCTAACAGGCTTCCTGATCCTGCTGAAGATGAACTGACAGAACTTAGCAAAAACGCAAAAAATGCATACATGGGAATTGCATATGACGGCGACGGAGACAGACTTGTGATAATGGATGAAAGAGGAAGGAAGCTCACGCCGGAGCAGATTTCATATATAATACTCATGGATTTGCTGGAGAAAGAAAAAGGCCATGTTGTTGCAAATGTCGAATGCACAAGGATGATTGATGATGCTGCAAAAAAATTCAGCAGGAAAGTAGAAAGAATACCTGTCGGCCATACTTACATGATGCAGGCTGTCCAAAAAAGCAAGGCTGCATTTGGCGTGGAAAGGTCGGGCCATTATGCAATACCGCTCCTGGTGCCGTTTGATGATTCTATAGCAATAAGCTACTATGCTGCATGTGTGCTAAGCAAATCCGATAAGAAACTGTCAGAAATAGTTGATGAGATGCCTGCTTATCCTTTTGAAAGGCTTAATTTTGAATGCGACGACAAGGAAAAGTTTTCAACAGTGGAAAGAATAAAACAGCAGCTAAAAAAACAAAATAACAAGGAAAGTGACGCCAGAGGCGCCGGTCCACTCAAAATAAACGACATGGACGGGGTAAGGGTTGACTTCAAGGACGGATGGATACTGATAAGGGCTTCTAACACCGGGCCTTCAATCAGGCTGACAATAGAAGCTGAGACAAAAGAAAGGCTTGAAGAGCTCAAGAAAGAATTTTCTGAAATGCTGGAAGAAGGGATAAGGTCTGCTTATAGCTGACCAACTTAATATTCAGGTATTACACA
>JACQNW010000076.1 GCA_016202845.1 Candidatus Aenigmatarchaeota archaeon | reverse complement strand
TTTCTTGCCCATGTAAGGCTGCAATACCCTTGGCACTAAAATTGATCCGTCTTCAGTCTGGTTATTTTCCATTATTGCTACGAGTGCGCGGTCTACTGCAGCTGTTGAATTTAGTGTGTAAACAAAACCTTTTGCAGGCTGGTCTTTTATGCCGTATTTTATTTGCAGACGGCGGCTCTGGTAATCTGTGCAGTTGCTGCAGGAAGCAAGTTCCCTGTATTTTTGCTGTGCAGGAAGCCAAGCTTCCAAATCATATGTTTTTGCAGAAACTGTGCCTGTATCGCCGCTACACAGCAGGATAACATGGAAAGGCAGTTCAAGCTGCTTGTGAATTTCTTTCACATTCTCCAGCATTTCCTCATGAAGCTTCCACGAGTCATCTGGCCTGCAGAGGACAACCTGTTCCACTTTATTGAACTGGTGCACCCTGAATATTCCTTTCATGTCTTTTCCATGCGTGCCTGCCTCTTTTCTGTAGCATGAAGAAAAACCTGCAAGTTTTATCGGGAGCTTGTGCTCTTCAATTGTTTCTTTCATGAATTGTGCCGTCAGTGGATGCTCTGAAGTCGCTATCATGTACAGGTCTTCATCCTCAATTTTGTACAGTACATTTTCAAAATCATCCAAACTTACAACACCCTCATACGGCTCTCTTCGTATCATATGAGGCGGTATTGTAAGCATATAGCCTTTTTTTGCAAGATGGTCGATAGCAAAACGCATTATCGACATTTCTAAAAGCGCCAAATCTGATTTAAGAAAATAAAATCTTGAACCCGCCAGCTTGGCCGCCCTTTCTATGTCAATCATGTCAAGAGCGATGCCCAAATCCTGGTGGTCTTTTGCAGTAAAATCAAAAGCAGGCATGCTTCCGAACTTGTAAACTTCCTTGTTTTCAGATTCGTCCCTTCCGGCAGGAACGCTTTCGTGAAGGATGTTTGGAAGCCTTAGGAGCAGAGCCTTGCTGCTTTCTTCTACTTCGACAAGTTCTTTCTCCAGCTCTTTGATCTTTTCAGGCAGGTCCCTTACTTTTTGCATTTCTGCTGTAATGGGTTTGTTCTGGCTCTTAAGCTCGGATATTTTTTTTGTTATGATGTTCTTTTCGCTCCTCAAAGCTTCTGTTTCCTGCAGTATTTCTCTTCTTCTTTTATCAAGATCACCAAGCTGTTCGATCTGCTCTAAAGGCCTATGCCGTTTTTGCATGTTTTCTTTAAGAATTTGCGGATTTTCCCTGAGTATCTTTATGTCTATCATAGTAAATTAATTGGTACACTAGAATTTTAAAGGCTCACTATAGAATTTATGCTAGTTATAATCATTCATCAATTCTTACCACAAATGCAGGGTTAGGTTCATGTGATGGGAGGGAGGCCACATGTTTAATACCACGTTCGAAAGGCGTCATATTCAGACGAATGTCAAAATAGCATTTGCCCTCTCCCAAAGAGGAGATGCACCCAGCGTATTTTTCTTCACCATCTTTTAAATAATCGGGCGACCATATTCTTGAAACATATTCAGGATCAAGGCTGTTTGCTTCCCAGCGTTTTCTTGCTTCTCTTTTTGTTCCTACTGTTTCATATGGCACACCGGTATCTGGATGAAAAATGCCATCTTTTGTAGGCACAAAATAACCGTCTGGAGGGATTACTAAATTATTATGAACGGTTTCTAAATCTGTGCCTGCTCGCGTCTTGTACGCCTTTATTTTCAGGCCTTTTTCATCTCTTTGAGCACCACTGCCAACAATAACATCCCTAGTTATAAGACAAAGAAAGCGTTTACGATCATGGATGTCCTGCATTGCTGCCATGAATGGATTGACAAAATTATTGCTGCTTCCTGCAGACCAAATATCATTTACGCCTACTGGCGTCTGCCTGTGAAGATCATCATAACTTTTTCCCCAGTATGCTGGGTGAAAGGTTAGTTTTATTATTCTTTGTTGGTCTCCAATTGTCCTGTGAACTTCTGCATATGACATTGAATTTTGATAGCAAAAAGGTATTTAAAATTGATAGCATTGGCACCAGCTCGCACGACTATGTTTTATAGCAAATTCATTTGATAAGCAAACTTTTATTGAATTTACTATTAAGGATATTCAGTAAATTAAAATTCCACTGACTTATTTAATCGATTATTAGTATAGAATTTCAACAGAGCCATAACATTAATTTTTGCCGTTTATTGAAACAATTTTTATTTTGAAATTTAGCGTCTTGCCGGCAAGTGGATGGTTCGCGTCAATCGTGACTTCTGTATCGGTGACTTTCAGTATCTTAACAGGCTGCCCTCCTATGTACAGGGTCTGCCCTTCTTCCGGCTCAATGCCAGACTGCTGCATCTGTTCTATCGGAACAACCATTACTGCGTTTTTGTCGTATTCACCGTAGGCATCTGCCGGCGCGATTTTTACCGATTTTTCTTCCCCAACTTTCATGCCAATAACAGCCTTGTCAAAGCCTGCTATCATCTGGCCTGCGCCTGCTTCGAATTCCAAAGGCTGCCTGCCTTCAGAAGTATCGAACTGAGTGCCATTATCCAGCGTTCCCCAATAGTCAACCGCTATCTTATCCCCTGCTTTTACTGTTGTCATGCCTGTCACATTTCCTGTTGAAGTACAACCTGCTATTAATACAATAAGAAATACAGCAAAAAATATAGGAAAGACGCTTTTAACATCATTCGATTTGATTGCATATTTCATCCTCTATGATTGGAATAAATGCTTTTATACCTATTTTATCTCATGCACAAAAATGAAATAATTAGAAAAATAGAAATACCCATAAAGGAAAAAATGGAGAATGAAACCACAGGTCATGATTGGCATCATGTAGATCGCGTCAGAAAAATGGCACTCTTTATCGGGGAAAAAGAAGGTGTTGATATTTTTATTGTTGAACTGGCTGCACTGCTTCATGATATTGGAGATTGGAAATTTAGCAAAGATCGCAATCCTGAGAGTCCTGATATAGCAAAAGAATTTCTGACTAAAATAGGCGTCGATAATGAAACAATTTCACATGTAGTTCAAATAATTAGTGACATGGACTTCAAAGGTGCAAATGTACCTATATCATTAAAATCCAAGGAAGCCATGGTTGTATTTGATGCAGATAAATTAGACGCCCTTGGTGCCATAGGTATTGCCAGATGCTTTGCCACATCGCAAAAATTGGGTTGCATGATATACAACCCTGAAATAAAACCAAAGCTTCACGATTCATTTGAAGAATACAAACTTGCAAAAGGTACTGCGATCAATCATTTTTATGAAAAACTGCTTTTACTAAAGGATATATTTCACACAAAATCAGCAAAAGAAATCGCCGTTCATCGTCATGAAGTTATGGAAATGTTCCTTAATGAGTTTAAGAAAGAATGGGAAGGCAAAGACTATGCACAAAGCAATAATTCTACTTAAGAAAATACCTAAAGGGAAAGTGACTACATATGGAGAGCTTGCTCGAGCTGCAAAAACTTCTTCAAGAGCAGTAGGGTCTATAATGAGGAGCAACAAGCACCCAGAAGAATACCCATGCTATAAAGTTATAGCTTCTGATGGGAGCCTTGGCGGCTATTGCGGCGCCGTTTCTGGCGCTAGCCTAAAAAAGAAAATACAGCTTTTGAAAAAAGATGGCATTGAACTTAAGAATGGAAAAATAGACTTGAATAAATATTTGCATAAATTTAGCTGATGTCAAGCTTTTGCATTGATGCCAAATTCCCTGAACAAAAAATCTGATTTTGATGTTTTTTCGTCCAAGCCGATACACTTTATAGAAGGGTTTTTTGAACTACTTGCGGACCTACGCGTAACAAAAAACAGATACGTTCCTGTTGATTCAATTCTGCCAGGAGACGCGAAGAAGTGAAAATTTAAACCGTCAATATAACTCATATCTTTTGTTAATGCCCACTTGTAATCGTCGTTGAAACCTGTTACAAAACCAGTCCGGTGATCAACAGCATATCTGGTTTCTATACAATCATTTTTTGGCACATAAAGCCCACTTGAAGACATTTCAAAAGTTGGTTCAGACAATCCAACTACCTCATAAACTGATTTTTTGGGTTCTGTTTTATCCCTGCTTTTAACCAACAAAGACCCTATAACCTCATCTTTTTCGCCGAATGATCTGAAAAGATCATTGTTGTTTTCCATAAGATACAGAACAACCTGAAGCGGCGGTGCCATACTCAACACATCCCCTAATGTTCCGTTTGTGGGTTTTTCTGATACATGTATTCTTTCTGGACTCTCTATCAGCTCACCGTCAATACTCATTACCTGGGTCATCCAAAGAATACAATAGTAAAGGCTAAAAAGCAGATTGTTTAACATTATTGAGGGCTTTGGATAAAATATATACTATTCAAAGCACTCTATCGGGTTATTTTCTGGTTAAGGACAAAATCCAGAAGTTCCTTTGGTTTTCCTTTGGAAAAGTGCTTGCGCACAGGTTCTATGAACTCGTTTATGTAGAATGCAACAGCATTCTTCAGGTCCATTGGGTGTAGTTCACCTTTTTTGAATGCTTCTGAAAGTTGATGAAAACTTTCAAATATTAAGTCACCGCCAAATTTAGCAGGACGTTCTATCTTTATTTTATCGACCCTTTCAAAAATTATGTGTTTGCAATATTCCATGACAGGATTTTCACTTATCTGCTTTTCTGGGCAATAGGCGTTTTTAATTTTTCTTTTTATGTCGTCTTCGGTGTCTGTCATAAAAATTGCAGAATCTGGCATACTCTTGCTCATTTTCATCGCTATTGCGCGCTCAACAGGATCTGTAACTCCTTCAGGAGGCTTTTGCAGGCCCATTAGCATATGACAGCTAACGACGACTGGCTTTTGCAGGCCTAATTCCGGGGCTATTTCCCTTGCAAGTATGTTGACTTTCCTCTGGTCCATTCCAAGATTTGTTATATCTGCTTTCAAGTGGAATATATCTGACGCCTGCATGCATGGATAAAATATCTGAGCAGCGCTCAGATTATCACTTTCTTTTCTGCCCATTATCTGAGAGCACCGAATAATTCTCTGAACAGTAGAATGGCGTGCTATGTTGATGGTACGTTTCCAATATTCTTTTTCTGCCATTGCATCGCTCGCCCATAAAAATTCTATTTCTTTTGTGCGCATTCCGCAAGCTTTCCAAACTTCTATCTGATATTCACCCACTTTTTTAATTTTCTCGAGATCTCCACCCATTTTATTGTTCATCCAGCCAAACCAGTCAGCCACCCAGAATTTAAAATGCACACCAGCTTCCAGAAGCTTATTTGTGTTTATGCTTCGCATGATGCCCTGCGCAATATGCATCTGGCCCGAAGGCTCGAATCCATCATAAGCAACGGGATGCACTTTTGTCTGCAGAAGCTGCTTAAGCTCCTCTTCTGTTATTATTTCTTCTCCTGTTTGCTTTATCAAATCCATTCGTTTTTCAATATCCATATTAATCATTCTTCTGATTCTTCTAATTCGTTAAGAATTTTCTGAAGTTTCGGTTTTATTTCTGGAATATCTTTCTTTATTGCTAACCATACCAGCTTGAAATCAATTCCAAAATAAGCGTGAATAAGCCTATCTCGCATGCCAATCATTGCTTTCCATGAAATATCTGTTTGCTTATCCTTCACTAATTTTGGTACATTTTTTGCAGCTTCTCCAATAATTTCAAATTTCCTTATGACTGCACTTGATGTCTTGTCGTCTTTCATCAGCTCTTCGAGTGTCATCACGCTTACAAATTCTTCTATTCTGTTCATGGAATCTATTATATCTTTTATGAAGATCGTATAGCCTTTTTTCATACCATTACCACTTCTTTCATTATAGCGTTTTTCAGTTCTTTCCTTACGCCGCCTTCAGAAACTATATCTATCTTTACTTTCAGCTTTTCTTCAAGAAAATTCCCAAGTTCTACAAAATCGAAAAGCGAGGCATCCTTGTCGAACCTTATCAGAATATCTAGATCGCTTGTTTTTTTTTGTTCCCCTCTAGCATAAGAGCCAAAAATACCTATTTCCTTCACTTTATATTTTTTCTTCAATTCTGGCTTGCTCTGTGAAATTACTGACTTTATGCGTTTCATATTCATTATTATCACTTCTCTTATTGTTTATTTATTATACCCTGCCTAATTTAATTGCAAACTCCACGGCTTCTTTTGGCGTCTTTGCTGGATGAACTAATTTTCTTTGCCTTTCATCAAAATATTTTTCTGCCAGTATCTTATCGCCCACCCGCCGCTTCCATCTATACAAACAACAGGTATATTTGACTGGTAAGGCATTGGAACCTACAGTCAAGTATTTTTGTTCACCTTTGCTGGTAAGGCTGGATTCTTTATGCTCTAATTTCTGTATCCATCTTGTTTTTCGCTATGAATTCTCTAACTGCTTGAGTGTTCATGTTTGCCACCAATCGCTAACAGCCTTTTTTCCAATCCTGAGTGTTTTTTCAAATCTGCCATCATTTTTAATAGATTCTTTTTAGTAATTTCTACGTCTTTGCCGCTTTTGTTGTAAGGATCGTTAATCCAAACATGGCTGCTGTCAAACCCTGCTGCAACAATCCAGTGAGGGCTGTCTATATTGTGGAGCAATTTCATATTTACGGCTTCTTAGAAACCCTATAAATAGGAAGGGACCCCATACCTCGACTGTGCGTCAGAGGAACGGGAGAACCTAATGGATATTGAGTCTTCTGAGCTAATAAAGTTTGCAAAAATTTCTTT
>JACQNW010000074.1 GCA_016202845.1 Candidatus Aenigmatarchaeota archaeon | reverse complement strand
CGTCTTACATTGCCTTTTTTAACATCATTAAAGTTTTCCATAAGTACTATTACTCAACTATTTATTTAAGTTGATCATCTTCTCACATCTTTGAATTTATTAATGTCATTTGACCTTTGCATTGCATAAAGTGTGTTTTTCATTCGCTGTTCTTTGCGCGTAGAAGCCCAGTGATATGCTTCGTCTCTTGTTCCTTTTGTCAACAAAATTATTACACGACCTACCTGAGTTCGAGCTGTACGTCCAGCTCTTTGTATCTTTCTTACTGCTGAGGGCGTTGGCTCATAAAATATTACAGCGTCTGTTTCCACTATGTCCAGGCCTTCTTCTGCAACCTGCGATGCACATAAAATATTATAGAAACCCATCTTGAATTCATTGAGAATTTGCACCTGCTCCTTTTGCGACAGACCTTTCCCCTTTTTCTTTGCCTGGCCTATGAATTCCACAGGTGCTGCATTCTTAATCTTCTTCATGGACGATGCAATTTTTGCAATAGTGTCGCGGTACTGCGCAAAAATAATTATCCTCGAATATTTGTTTGATTCAAGCATGCTGGAAACTGTTTCCTTCAATTTTTCCAGCTTTGGGTGCTCCTGGCCTTCTTTGATCAATTCATTCGTCAACCTCACGGAAGCCTTCCAATTTTCTTCCTTTACAAGCGCCTGCGAAGCCTTTGTTTTTCCTGCTTTTGCCTCTTCCTCGATTTTCATCAGGAACTCATTCAATGAAGAGAGACATTGTGTTTCCAAAAGCAGAAGAGCGTGGTCAATTTTTATTATTTCAGTCACCAGGCGCAATGCAGCAAAGCTCATGCCTGTTTTCCTGCGGATCAGTTCTTCCTGGAGCTTCAGGAGATAAGACTTGGAAACAACATTCTGGTATATGATTTTCCAGCCAATCAGTTTTTTAATCCGCAAATTCTTCATTTCGTCAAGATATTTTTTTATCGAGTTCATAGCAATCGGAAGATCGACCTCAATCCACTCATGCTTTACTTCCTGCACGTAAGGCTTGACGTCAGGGTCGTCCCTTGTTTTAATTGCAACATTTTTTACAAATAAGTTGTCCTTTATCATGGTTATTTTATTAAGTTCGCTGCCGGGCGAGGCCGTTAGTGCCAATATCAGGGGATCTGTGCACTGATTTATGTAAACTTTAGCAATGTATGTGTATGCATAATTTCCAATGCATCTGTGAGCTTCATCAAAGATGCAAAGGGAAAAATTTTTCAATGACAGCGTGCCTTGCTTTAGGTCATTTTCTATTGTCTGGGGTGTTGCAAGTATCACATCAGCTTTTTTGTACAGCTCAGACCTTTGTTCTGGCTTGTCCTCTCCTGTAACTATTTTCAGCTCGCTTTCACCAATTTTAAGCATCCTTGCAAAACTTGTCCGGTGCTGGTCTACAAGAGGCTTTGTAGGGGCCATGAACAGTATCTTTCCATTCATGTTATGCTTCAATCGTTCGGCAGCAACCATGGCTGCTATGCTAGTCTTTCCGAGACCTGTTGGCAAAACACATAATGTATTTCCTTTCAATGCTGCCTGAACAAGATTTTCCTGATATGAACGCTTTTCTATAGAATTTTTGTTAACCCATGGATGAGAAATGAACTCCATCCTATTAAGATGTTTTACAATTATTAAAATCACCCGAACGTGAAAGTATAAAGCTCGAATCCAAGAGAAGCTCTAATCTCTAGCAGGTGGGCATCGTAGCTTTGTGCGGATATTATATTGTACAGGCGTTTTTCAGCAATTATTACAGAGCCGTCTTTGTTTGTATCCTGTCCTAAATAATTTTCCTCAATAGTTGCCATGCCAATCAATATTCTTAGTGTAGAATTACCGCCTGATACTATGTTTACATTTTTTGCTTTGTAAATGAGATATACAGAAGCATTTTCTACTGCTATAATACGATCTGCTTCGCTTTTCCATTTGCCTTCTAGATACACTATATTTGCCTGTGTTATGTTCGGTGTTTTGTAACTGTTAATGCTATTTGCCACTAGCCCTTCTTCATTTCCCAAAGCTTGCCGAATAAAATTGTAGCCTAAGTATAACTCTGGCGTTGCTATCTGTGAAAAGTCCGTTTCTTGTTTTATACTTGTTGTATTTCCTGCTGCGTCTAGTAACTCTTGTATTGCTTTTTCAGTCTCTTCATAACCGCCTTCGCCTATGTGGTCGTACCTTATGTTCCCGTCTTTGTCAACCAAGTACTTTCTTGGCCAGTAGTTGTTCTTGTATGCCCGCCATGTAGAATAATTGTTGTCCTGAGCAACTGCATATTTGACTCCATATTTTTCTACAGCTGATTTTACGTTATTATAGTCTTTTTCAAATTCAAACTCTGGCGTGTGGACTCCTATTATTACAAGACCCTTGGCAGAATATTTTTCATTCCATGAGTTGATGTAAGGAAGGGTTCTTATGCAGTTTATGCAGCTATAGGTCCAGAAATCTACCAGAACAACCTTGCCTTTCAAGTCTTCTAACTTTACCGGCTCTGAATTTATCCAGCCGCTTATTTCTACAAATTCAGGAGCTTTGCCGAGCAGCGGAAGGTTTGATCTTTTCTCTATTTCTACAGGCGGCGGCAGAGCTATTGTTAATATAAGTACAAATGCAACTATAGCTGCTATTGCTAACAGCACTATTTTCATTATTATTTATTCTTTCTTCACTTCTGAGGCTGTTGTACCTGCCATGTACGATAGAAATGCTGGAAACAATGGCAATATGCATGGCGATATGAAAGTCACTATTCCAGCGATGAATGCCAGGGCAAAACTTATCTGACCTGACACGCTCATCGAGCCTGGTCCTACAAGAAAGCTTGATATTATTCCTATATAATTGAATGCTACTAGTAATCCTATTGCAACAAGAAGCAGCCCGCCAATTATATTAAAATATTTTAGAATATTTTGAGATTTTTCAAGGAATTTTGAAAAATGGGATGTAAAGGCTCCTGCTATTAGAAACGGCATTCCTATCCCTAACGAGTATGCTAGCAGCAATAGAAATCCATATCCAGGAGAAACGGCTGCTAATGTGTATATGGAGCCTAAAATTGCACCGACACATGGAGTCCAGCCAATTGCAAAAGCTACCCCGAAAACAAATGAAGTTATATAACTGTTTCTGAATCTTTTCACTTTTATTTTATGCTCTGTCTGAAGGAATGGCAGACTGTATTTTAAAGATGCTATGAGCAAGATGCCAAAAATAAATATCACTATCCCGCCAATTGCTCTTAGTATGTTGACTGTATCAAAAGCAACTGCTGAAAGGGCTGTTTGCAGAAGCACACCAACTATAGAAAAAATTATGGAAAATCCAAGCACAAAGGCGAGGGCGTTAAGAAAAATTATGCTTCTTCTGTTAATTTATATCACCTTGTTTATTTCGTCCAAGTAGCGTTGCTTGTCCCAGCTTTCTGCGGACTTAAGGATGTTTTTTCCATTCTTTATGAAAACCTTTGTGTGCTGATAGGGCACGCCGAATTGTCTTGCCAGGGCTCTTTCGTTATCATATGTATGGTCATCGTTAAAGTGAACACGAAAGCCTACAACTTTGTCTGTGGTCAGCCCATTGAAGGCTGAATAGAGTTCGGGCACTTCTTCCCTGCATATCGGGCACCAGTTTGCATAGAAATAAAGAACTATTGTTTTATCAGAATTTAGCGCTTTGTCGTAATCTGATTTTGTGAAATCCAAGAGCTTTGCTGAATTTCCTGCTAGAACTGTTCCTTGATATGACGATTCTTTCATCATTGTTTCATTCGTCTTGTTCATTGATTGATTTTCAGGCTTAACCATAGTCCCGTCCGGCTTTATCATCGTTCCATCTGATTTAACTATTGTACCGTCTTCCAGTGTGCGATCTGTTTGATTTGCTGTGCAGCCGGCTATGAAAACTATTGACAATAAGAGAAGCGATGCTAAAGCGTTTTGTTTTGGCATAAGTTAATAGCATCAAAAACACTATATATAGATTTTCCCAAATTGAGCTTTTTAAACAAAGCTCCTAAATTGCTATTGTGCTCATTCCAACAAAAAATATTCTTAAAAGAACCCTGATGCTAAATATAGCGGGTACGCGAGGCGGGCTTGTGCGTTTGCGCATATTGCTTTTGATAAAAGACCGACCTCACAACACAAACGAGCTTTCAAGAATGCTTTCGATGGATTACAAGAGTGTACAACACCATATGCGCCTTCTAGAAAAAGCATCGCTTATTATGTCATCAAAGAAAACATATGACAATGAATATAAATTATCAACGCTTCTTGAAGCTAACATTGACATTCTTAAAGACTTAGAGAATATGGAAAAAGTAAATAAAGGTATATGGTAGTTAATTACTATGGATTTCATAACTGCATCATTGCATATATTGAACATTTTGCTTGCAATAGGTCTTTTGTATGTATATGGCCAGAATTACGTGAAAATAAAATCGAAATATACCGCAGGCTTGATAGTGTTTGTTTCATTGTTTTTGCTGCAAAGTTTTATGGGATTGTACTATGACATGTCCATGGTTATGTACTCATCACTTCAGGCTGAGACTGCTGCCAAACTTTTAGAAGGCTTGAAGCTTGTAAGCTTTGCAATATTGTTATGGGTAAGTTGGGATTAGCTTTCACATTTTAATATTGGGGTTGCCAATTAAGATCATGGATTACCGAGAAAAGACGCAAGCGTCAATCTACTCTAATGTTTTAAAAAAAATAAAGCCTTCTGATAAAGGAAAAATAAAGGTTGAGCAATTTCTTTCAAAGCTATTCCAAAAGGCAAAAGAATTTTCAGGCATGCCTTCTGTTTGCGTAGGCTCTGTTGGGAAAGGAACATGGCTGAGCGGAGACCATGACATAGACCTTTTCATAATTTTTCCAAGATATGTAAAAAGAGAAGATCTTGAGAAAAAAGGATTGGAGCTTGGAAAAAAGCTTGCAAATTCTGTAAAAGGCCGGATACAGATGAAATACGCAGAACATCCTTATATCCGGTTCTTCGTGAACAATTTTATTGTTGATGTTGTGCCATGCTATGAAATGAAGATGGGCGAGCATATACAGTCTGCTGTTGACCGCAGCCCGCTTCATCTGGAATTTGTCAAGTCTAAAATTGCTGGAAAAGAAGATGATGTCAGGCTTCTAAAGCAATTTTGCAAAGGTGTTGGGGTATATGGGAGCGATGCAAAAAATCTCGGAATTTCCGGCTACATATGCGAGCTACTGGTAATAAAATACGGCTCTTTTGAAGCTGTACTCAACGCACTCTCAGAAATAAAGGCGGGTTTTGTGGTCAATCTCACAGGCAAAACTATAGACGCTAGGAAATTCAAGGACCAGCCAATGATTGTAATAGACCCTGTGGATCATGAGAGAAATGCTGCCGCTGTCGTGTCAGGAGAGAATTTTATAAAATTATCAGAAGCTGCCAGGTCTTTTCTCAAAAAACCTTCTGAAAAATATTTTATTAGACAAAAGACAATTCCTCTCAATTCTTCTGATTTAAAGCAAATCGGAAAAAGAGGAACAGAATTTTATGGCATTGTTTTCAAAAGGCCTGACATTATTGATGACATTGTTTATCCTCAAATGCACAGACTGTCTGACAGGCTGGAGGGACTGATGCGATACAATGAATTCTTGCCCCTTAATGTTTTTGATTATGCTGATGACAAAAATATTGCCATAGTCTTGGAAATGGAGACATGGTCGCTTCCGAACATCAAGAAAATGGAAGGTCCGCCTGTCTTTGCGCACAAAAATTCCGAGGAATTCAGGAACAAATACAAGAACGCAAGGGTGGCTGGATTAAACTGGCATGCCGAAGTTCAAAGGAAATACAAGACGCCAAATGATCTGCTGGCTGATTTTTTCAGCCAAACCACGCAGGAATCAGGCGTGCCAAAACATTTGATCGAGGAGGCAAAGAAGGCGAAAGTTCTACAGGGGAAAAGCTTCTGGAAGTTTGCCCTGAAAAACAAGGGGTTTTCCGCCGTGCTCAGGGACAAGCTTATTTCCTGATGTCGCAAATTTGCGCTTTATTAATTCTGAGAATTTCCTTTGGACTTATTTTTATCAACGCCTGAGGACTGCCTCCGCCTGCGTAAACAAATTTTTTATCCGGGACTTTTTCATCCATGAGGAATATTGCAGCATAGCCAAAAGGCGGCGTGCCGCCGACAGGATAACCTGTTCTTTCAAGAGCTTCCTGCGGTGAAGCAACGTACGGCTTTTTGATTCCGAGAAGATTTGAAATTTTTGACATGTCTGCCCTGTCAGAACCAAGAATTATTGCTATGATAGTTTTTTCCTGGCTTATAATGCAGACAGATTTTACAAAATCGTCTGCGCTGGCATTCGCTTCTTTTGCTGCCTCTTCTACTGTATGCACTGAGTTTTGAAAATGAATGTGCTCGGCTGTTATATTGTTTTCAGAGATATAATTTTTGAGCTTGTATTCGTAATCTTCAAAATCCATTGTAATAACTAAAAAAGAGACTTTTAATCAGTTAGCTTCTTCTTTGTGGATCTTGGCGTGGCCTGGGGTAACGATAAGCCAGTCTTCGCTTATACCTGCTATTTCGCCGTTCAATGCAGTTACAGTTTTCTTTACCCTGTCTATTGCCCTCTTCAGCTCAGCCATGTCCCTGTTTTTGAGCTCTTTGATCTTTACAATCATTATAGAACCTGCGCGGACTTTTTTTTGTATGCGCTCAGTGTCTGCCAGGTTTTCAATCCTTTCAACCTCAAGAACATGCCTTGATGCTACTGCTTCTTCCTGAGGCTCTATGCTGATATATTCTTCTTCGCCAGATTTCATTTTGTCAAGAATTCCCATCAAGTTCACCGTGCTATATAATATGCGAGAAATTATAAATAGACTAAATCCAAAGAAAAAGAATTTTTCAATAATTGTTTTATTTCGAGGTTCCTGAAAACACACTAATATGGGGCATCTTATGCGACTAAGGCTGGTTTTCTTTCTTCAAGCTTTCTAGCATATTCCAAATTCGCAGCTGCTAAGAATTCATAAAACGGTCTTTTGTCAGCATCCCTTCTGCTTTCTTTGGTCTGTAATTCTACTGCCATCCTAAATGCGTCAGATAATGGCATTTCATCGATGTTTATGGATATGTATTTCATATACTATTATTGTATTGGATACTAAAATACTTTTTAGAACATTTACAGAACAATTGTTCAGGCTTATTTCAGCTTCTCGTTTGCAACTTCAAGCATTGAGACAATGTTCCAGATCTGGGTTCTGGCATATACTGGTATATTCGGGTCATTGGACACTTCATCCAATATGGAAATTGCATTGTTTATCCTTACTGCAAACTCAAACTTTCTGTCGTTCAATGAATTCTTTGCTTCCAAAATCATATTCCTTATATTTCTTGGAACTGTCCTATCATCTGCTATCTCATCCAACATAGAATTCAATTCTGGCATCTCTTGCATTAAAACAGGCATAAAAATCCCACCTGACGTCCGTGTTTTAAGACGCAAACGCGTCAGCACACTTTCGTCCACACACCTTGCCACTATCTAAATAGTTACCCCTAATGACTTCTCCCATTATTTAGGCAATAAAGTTTATAAAGTAGCTATTACTTGTATTCTAGATTATATATAAGCTTTACTATAGTACAGAAATAGTATTATTTCAGCCGCCAATAGAGGAGCTTCCACCCTGGAACTTTTCTTGTGCATCCTTTATCTTGCTCTTTATCCGGTCTTCCTGCGTCTCAAGGGTCTTTAATTTTATGTCAATTTCTTCCTTTTCTTCATCAAGCTCTTTTTCTATTTTATTTTTTTCCACTTTTACAAGAATAGGCCCCACGGTTCTGTATATTTCTGTTGCTGTTTCAGCCTCTTCGATGGCTTTTTCAAGTTCCCTGCTCCTCATGGTTAAAGCCTGCTTTTGCATCATTATATTCTGGAGCTGCTGGCTATGTAATTGGAGCTGGTTGAAAAATTCTTCTTGACTGGGCACAAAAATCACCTTTGTCAAGGAAAACCTTATGTTTTCCTCTAGACTTACTTCTTTCCTAAATGGCACTAAAATGCAAACATTATCTTGCCAAGATGCGCTTCCTGAATGGAGGCCTGATTTTAGCCACTATTCTGAATCCACAGAAAGGACATCTTGGCTTGTCTTCAATATCGAAAGTTTTCCTGCATTTAGCGCAAACATGATTATTTACCATAATATCAACCTCGGAACTCGTATGCGGCTGAGGCAAAAACTGCAGAGCATTTTTTACATTCCCAAACGCCTGACGCCTTTCTGTCCATTGACATTCTGGAACAAGAAGGGCATTTATATCGGGCAGCTGAACGCTTTCTTGCGTCCTGGTGAGCTTCCCTTATCCTCTTTCCGCCGCCTTTGTATACTGAAGTAATATTAATCACCCAATTAGTTCTTTCAAAGATTATGAAGGAAGATATTTAAATGAATGATCTATAAATATTCTATAAATGACTCTGTAAATTGCCTTAAAAATCAAAGTTAATATTTCAAAACCTTTAACCCGGGAATACGCGAATAATGCGCGTCTCGCGTGACCACTTTTTCCCCATTGGCACGTGCAATGCCTGCTACCATGATATCCTCTGTTTCTATAGTCAACCCCTTTTTGATCAGATCGGCTTCTATGTCTCCTGCTTCCTTTGCGCTTTTCTCGTTCAAAGACAGCACGGTCAAAGAACTGATTAACATTTCTATTTTTTCCTTTTCTCTTGAAGGTATACTGCCAAAATTTGCCCCTGACCACAGTTCCATCAAAGATGGCGATGCAATTGCCAAAACAGATTCTGTTTTGTCAAGTTCATTCTTTATTGTTTCTATCTCTTTCTTCCCCTTAAGCAGGTCTATCAAGAAAGTTGTTTCAAGGCAGGCCATTTTAATCACTCAAATCCTTTGAAATTTTCTT
>JACQNW010000072.1 GCA_016202845.1 Candidatus Aenigmatarchaeota archaeon | reverse complement strand
GTCTTACCATAGATAGAAAGCAAAAGAAATTAAAGGCCGCCATCGGGATTCGAACCCGACCGAAAGGATAAGTGCAAAACTTCTTTGCAAAAGTTTTTCCACAGTCCTTTATGCTTAAGCTGACAGATTCAAACATCGATCTACCGCTACATTATGGCGGCCAAGTTCTTCTCATCGCGAACTAACCAACACCAAGGCGTCAATACGCTTTATCGCTCAAATTGGCCAAAAGCCTAAACCTAGTATGTAAACATATTCTTAAAAACAAAAAGTGGGAACGGAAAACCTTTATATAAACTTATGATAAAGTCATTGTATGTCAGGACGAGCTAACTTAGCAATAATAAACGCAGAAATAGTTAGCATTATTGTTGGCTAAACGCCTCCAATAAAGTCCCTGCTTCTTTTTTGTCTCTGTGATTTTTTCGCAGGGACATCGGACTGCAAAATAAATCAAAAAATAAAAAGGAGGCAGTAAATATGGTGGAAGTAGCAAGAAGTTACAGTAGGGAGTTAAAGAGGGCTAGAGCCGCAGTATTTTCAAGTGATTTGAATATGATGTTGGGACGATATGCTGCAAGGTATTCATCTAGTCAAGATGGTTGCGATCAATGGTTTGCATATAGAACAAGAGGAGATGAAGTTCCTGTACTTTTAATACCAAGTGGATTAAGAAGAGGTAGCTTTATGCTGGCAGATGAAAACGATGCAGCATTTTTTTATAGGCAAGTTAAATAATCAAAAACAAATGTGATATTATGGAGGCGAAAAGTTCAGCATACGACAGCAAGGAGATAGAAAAACAGGTTCAGGAATTCTGGGCGAAAAACAGAATACCGCAAAAAATTGTCCGGATGAACTGGAAAAAGAAAAAATTCTATCTTTTGGATGGGCCTCCTTATGTCAACGGCACTCCGCATGTCGGCCACGTAAAAACAACGGTTTTCAAAGACATATGGGGCCGCCTAAAGTATATGCAGGGATTTTCAGTCTGGTTCCAGCCAGGATTTGACTGCGGCGGGCTGCCAATAGAAAGCGCTGTGGAAAAAAAGCTGGGAATAAAATCAAAAGGCGAAATAGACCAGCTTGGTGTTGACAAGTTCATATCAGAATGCCAGGCTCTCGCAAAAGGCAACGAGCATGTCTGGATTGATTATTACAAACAAATAGGCGCATGGAAAGGGTGGCTCGCGCCGTACCTGACATCAGAAAATTATTTTATCGAAAGCGGTTGGTGGACTATAAAGCAATGGTTTGAGAAAGGCATGCTCGTCGAGGGCACACGGTCAGGCTATTGGTGCACGCACTGCGAAACAGTGCTTGCAGGCATTGAAGCTTCAGAAGCTTATAAAAATCTTGAAGACACTTCTGTATTTTTGAAATTCAAGCTGAAAAACAGGGATGAATATTTCCTTGTATGGACTACAACTCCATGGTCTTTGCCTGGTAACGTGGCACTGGCAGTTCATCCGGATGAAATGTATGTAAAAATAGAAATAGAGTCCGACGCTGAAAGCGCCAACACACACAAAACTAAAGAAAAACTGATTCTTGCAGAGAAAAGGTTAAGCGTAATCAAGACCCGGTACAAAATACTAGAGAAGATGCCTGGCAAGGAATTGGCAGGAATTATGTACGAACCGTTGCTTGACACGCCATCGCAAAAATCCATAGCCCCGAACGACAAGGCTTTCAGGGTCTACTTATCGATTCCACTTCTGAAGAAACGCGTCGCAAGCAAGATGTTTGAAAAAGGCAAAGCCTCTGGCGAGGAAGAGTTTGGACATTTTGTTGCCATGGATTCTGGTACTGGCATAGTTCACACAGCTCCGGGCCATGGAGATTCAAAATTTGGCGAACACTACGGCCTGCCTTCTTTATCGCCAATAGACGAAAAAGGGTTATTTACGAAGGATGCTGGCAAGTATGCAGGAATTTATGTCAAGAAAGCAGACCCGTTGATAATAAAAGACCTTCAGGATGCAGGCAGTCTTTTCTATACGCTTAAAATCACTCACTCATACCCGCTTTGCTGGAGATGCAAAACGCCTTTGATATTCAGGATGAGCAAGCAGTGGTTCCTAAAACTTGACCTCATAAGAGACAAAATAATAAAGACAAACAAAAAGGTGCGCTGGCTGCCTGAATTCGGCCGAGAAAGATACCACAATACAATAGAAGAAGCGCCGGACTGGGCTATTACTCGGCAAAGGTATTGGGGGATACCACTGCCAGTATGGAATTGCAAATGCGGCTCTCGAAAGGTTATTGGGTCCAGAACAGAATTGATAAAGTATTCCGTTATAAGCCTGCCTAAAGATGTTGACCTTCACAAGAATACTGTAGACAAAATAAAGTTGAAATGCGAATGCGGGCAGCTGATGGGAAGGGAAAAAGATGTTATGGACGTCTGGTTTGATTCCGGCATCACACCGTGGGCATCTCTCGGCTACCCTCACCAAAACAAGCAGGTATTTGAAAAATTGTGGAATGTAGATTTGATTGATGAAAGCCAGGACCAGGTAAAAGCATGGTTTGACAAGCTTATGCTCTGCGGGTTTTCAACATTCAATGAGCAGCCTTACAATACTGTTTGTATGAATGGATGGACGCTTGATGAAAAAGGAGAAAAAATGAGCAAGTCATTGGGCAACGTCGTAAGCGAAGCTGATGCGCATAAAGAGCTGGGCTCAGACGCGCTTCGCCTTTATGTCTGCCAGGATACAGCGCCTTGGGAGACGCAGAAATTCTCTTTCAGAACTGGAAAAGATGCGGGGCGCAGCCTCAACATCTTATGGAACACGTACATCTATTGCAAGACCTACGCAACAAAGAAATCAAAAGGTAAGCTTGAAAAAGAGGACAAGTGGATCCTGTCAAGGATCAACACAACAGCATCAAAAGTTACGTCACACCTGGAAAATTTTGAGCTCCACATGGCCTCAAGAGAGCTTGTTAACTTTATAGTAAACGATTTTTCAAGAATGTACATAAAACTTATCAGAAACAGAAATGACGGTGCGGCAAACTTCACAATGAAATATGTGCTGGAAAAAACATGCAGGCTAGCGTCTGTCTTCTGTCCGTTCATATCAGAATTTATTTACACCGACCTGTTTGGAAAATCAGTTCACCTGCAGAAGTGGCCGGATGCCGACAAAAAATATATTTCTGGAGAATTGGAAGACGACATGAAAATAGTGGACTTGATTTCAGAAGCGGCAAACGGCGCAAGAAAGGAAAGCAGCATCAAGCTTAGGTGGCCTTTGCAGGCTCTTTATGTTGACGGGGAATTATGCAGGGGTGCAGCTTCTAAACTTGCGGAAGCCATAAAAACGCTCTGCAATATAAAGAAAGTTGTATATGGCAGGCCTGAAAATGAAGTCAACTTTGCTAAGAAGCAGTTCGAAGGCGGGGCAGTTTATTTAGACACAAAGATCACAGAAGAGCTGAAGCATGAATCTGTCCTTAGGGAGATCATGCGGGCTGTACAGGAAAAAAGAAAGGAGCAGAAGCTTGTAGTGTCAGATAAAATACTGCTGACTATTGACTTGCCCAATAACTTGCAAAAATACTTCAGGAAAAATGAAAAAATGCTGAAGCAAAAGCTTGGCGCATCGGCAGTCAAGCTTGAGCCTGTTAAAGTAGAAACAGGGCATGTTGACCTTGAAGATTTCTCAATAAAATTCCATTTCGCAAAGAAAAAATAGGACAAATTTTGGCTTCTTAGAAACCCTATAAATAGGAAGGGACCCCATACCTCGACTGTGCGTCAGAGGAACGGGAGAACCTAATGGATATTGAGTCTTCTGAGCTAATAAAGTT
>JACQNW010000071.1 GCA_016202845.1 Candidatus Aenigmatarchaeota archaeon | reverse complement strand
GTTAATAGAAAGTTTTGGAATTAAATGTGGTAGAGTAAGATTATCAGAAAATGCTCAATATGGAGAAATCTGGAGATTTTCTATAACCAATATAGAAGGAATGTTAAAATTTTGTAGAGAAATTGGATCTCTTCATCCAGAAAAGAAGAAAAGACTTGAGATTATTGTTAATCTTCTCTCAGCTCGGCAACGGGAACACGAGGTCATCGTGTCTTGATGCCTTGTCCTAAGTGCGGCTGGATCACCTCCTTTATTTTTATTTTCAATACAGATGCACGCAAGTGTTTTCTGTTGCGAGATAGAAATAATATTTTCTTTGTCTAAACAACAAAGATACCTTATTTAGTTGTGCAAACACTTACTTTTGTATATCGTCTGCGCCCATTATCTGTTTTTTTCTTAATTGATAGTCAGCATTATTGCAACGACCAGCAGAACAGCCTGAAGTTCGTCATAAATGGTCGGCAAAACAGCCAGTTTGAAGATTATGAGCTGCAGGATCTTGATAAAATACTTATTTCATATGGTTCCAAAAGTCAAGATATAAACTTTCAGGTCATGTCTATTACTGACAAGGCGTGCATACAATCAGGAAAGTGCCCTGAAAAAGGTCTGCCTTCTCCTGAGGATTCGTGCACATCTGTGGGATGTGAAGCATAATGTCAGATGAGCAGCCAAAGGATCAGGCAGAAGATAAAAAAGATAATACAGGTGATAGACGTGATGAGCGTCTAAGCTGCAAAGAGTGCAACAGAAATTTTGATACAATTGAACCGCTAAATCAACACAATGCAGCAAAACACGGTTCTGCTAAAAACGAAAAAAAATCTTCGGGCACAGGAATAAAAATAAAGAAAAAACATGCATATGCAGTTGTTGGCTTGGTAATAGTTATTCTTCTTATCGGCTTCACTGTAGTTTCTTTCTCTGCTCCGGGAAAATATGATGATTTTGCAAAATGCCTATCAGAAAAAGGCGTCAAGTTTTACGGCGCATTCTGGTGCTCTCACTGCGCAAACCAGAAAGCAATGTTTGGAAAATCATTCCAATATATCAACTATATTGAATGCTCAACACCAGACGGTAACAGTCAGCTTCCAGTTTGCAAGGATGCAGGAGTAAAAAGCTACCCAACATGGGAATTTCCAGACGGCACAAAAGAGGCAGGAGAATTATCTGTGCAGCAATTAAGCGAGAAGTCAGGCTGTCCTGTGCCGCAGTAAATCAAGTTTTAAGAGGAAAATAATCCATCTTGTGCACGTCATAAACGCGCATAAGATCGTATGATTTCACAACACCTGGTGTAAAATTAGTAATCTGTTTTAAAGTGTTTCTAAATTCTTCTCTTCCTGAAGATATGATATGGAGTTCCATGTCCCATGGTGCAATGCAGTTTCTTACGTAGATTACATTTGGTATGTTCAAAATGTTTTTCAAAAATTTCTCCTTGACTTCTTTGCTCATGCTGTTGAGGCGGAGTAGTAGCCTGCTTTGGTCGATCTTCATGTTAGAATAGTTAAGGTGTAGTTTGAAGCCTATGATTATTGCATGTTTCTGAAGCCATTTTATCCTGTACTTGACAGCATCCGAAGAAATGCCAATATTTTTGGAAAGTTCAACAAGCGGCATTCTTGCATTCATCGAAAGGATTTTTAAAAGTTCTATATTCTTTTTGTCAAGTATGACCTTTTCTGCGTCTTCTGTCATATACATCATGACCCTTCGACCATCATCAACAAGGTAATCATGTGACATTATGTACTCATCAACAAGGACAGATATAGATTTTTCATTGATAAACTTGCCAAACAGCTGTTCAAATTCATTCATGAAATTTCTGAACCTTGCCATGTTTTTTGCCAGCACAGATATTATCATGTCCCATTTTCCGTCTCCTACACAGAACCAATCAACCTTATCATGATTCTGAAGGTATGTAATTATCTGCTTCTCTGTGTTCTCAGAAGCATCGTGCAGTTTGATGTAGATATTAATACAGTGATACCCTAGCATGGGCGCATTGATGAACGTAGTGAAATGCCTTATCGGAGTTCCCTTTATCATTTGCATGATTTTATAGCGTGCGCGCTCCTTGCTGATTCCACACTCTACTCCTAAGGTGGTATATGTCCGCCTGGAGTTTTTTGTAAGATTATACAGTATTAGTT
>JACQNW010000070.1 GCA_016202845.1 Candidatus Aenigmatarchaeota archaeon | reverse complement strand
TATAGTGGACCAAACAAATAATCCCGATATTATAATTTGCTTCACTATATGTGACCAACTTATAATAACATCCAAAATACTAAGTTGGTCAGCTATAAATTACCACGGCGTCTGTTTAACCCTCATGAGATAATAGCCGATAAGGTTTGCAATCCAATGAACTAAAGGCGTAAGTATAATCAGAATTATCCATACCTCTAAGCTTACTGCTGTTATTAAAGAAACAAGGACAAGCCCGGCTATAAGGAATCCCAACTGGTCCATTCCCGGAGCTGATTTGCCTCTTTCCATTCGTGCTCTTCTTTTGATGAACGAGCCGATAAAGTCACCCAGGATAGCGCCGATTACAAGAAGAAAAACAATAAAAGGTGTAACAGTTATCAGTTCCAGAGGTTTACCATCAATAGCCAATGGCATGTAGGGCTGCAACAATATCTGAACAGCTCCGTAAAACAAGCCAAATATAATTCCTGCCAGAGTTCCTTCAATCGTTTTGCCGTCGCCAAGGATTCTTTTGCCGTTTATTTTTTTGCCAAAATCCACCGGCATTTTGCCTCTGGCAAGAGGAGGGAATGCATTCGCTGCATATGCAGGACCTATCAGCCAGAAGGCCTGCGCCAGCAGCATTTCAAGCATTGAAATACCTCTGGTATTTCGGTTCACTTAGCATTTTGTATATTTGTGCATAGGATTTATTAGCTTTCAATCCCAATCTATGCCCTATGAAAATAGCGATGTTCACTGATGCCTACAGGCCCCAAGTAAATGGCATGATAACTTCGATAGAAAGTTTCACTGCTTCTCTTAGGGCTCTTGGCCATGAAGTCGTGATTTTTGCACCCATGGCTAACAGACTTGCTTCAGGCATGTCAAACGCTTCTGAAAATTACAAAGATGACAAATTTACCTACAGGTTCAGTTCTGTGCCACTCAATACTTACAAAGAGTACAGTATAGCACTGCCTTACCCCCTGACGCATATGCCCAAGAATTTTGACATAGTCCACATACACAGCCCTTTTTCTATCGGGGCTGTTGGACACCTATTTGCAAAGCACTATGGGCTGCCATCTGTCGGCACTTTCCATACATTATTCCCAGAATATCCTCACTATGCTATAGGCAGATTAAGCAAATTCAGGGAAATAAAAAACGCATTCAGGTTAATAAGCTGGAAATATTTGATAAGATTTTACGGCAAATGCACTGAAGTAATCGCGCCTTCCGAGGGAACTGCGCATGAGCTTATTTCAAGAGGCCTAAGCAATGTTTCAATCATACCAAACGGCATTGATATTAAAATTTCAGGGAAAAACAAAAAAAACCTCAGGAAAAAACATGGCTTTGACAGCAATGACAAGATACTTTTGCATGTCGGAAGAATAACCAAAGAAAAAAACATGGATTTATTAATAAAAAGCTGTGCAAAGCCGATTAAAAATTCAAATTTTAAGCTTGTTATAACATCCGACGGGCCTTACAGGACAGAGCTGGAGAAGCTTACAAAAAAGCTTGGCATAGAGAACAGCATTGTCTTTACCGGTTACCTAAGCAAAGACGCGCTGGATGATTTTTATTCCTTGGCAGATGTTTTTATAATGGCTTCGAAAACAGAAACCCAGGGGATGGTGCTAATTGAAGCTGCATTACACAAGCTGCCGGCAGCAGTCCTCAATACTCCTGTAATTGGAGACTTTGTAAGAGAAAACAATACAGGAGAAGTGTCAGATGAAAAAAATTTCGGCAAAACAATAGAAGATGTTTATGAAAACAGGAAAAGTTTTGAGAAAAGCTGCGTAATTTCGGCAAAAAAATTCGACATAAAAAAATGCACGAAACAAATGATTGCAGTTTATGAAAAAGCGATTGAACGTCATCTTACCAGTAACCGCTGATGTATCTGTTGTTCAGGAAATATGTGAGCGTTGACTTTGCATAAATTCTTGTGATCTTCAAAAATCCTGTTTTTTGGGACCTTCTTGCTGACGTGAAAACTGGAACATCCATAAATATAAAGCGCTGAATTCTGGAGACTCTTTTTGCAAGTTCATGATCTTCATTTGTAAGAAAGCTTTCGTTAAAGCCGCCGACCTTGCTGAATACTTCTTTTTTGTATGCAAAACAGCTTCCTGCTGTAAAAGGTATGCCGAGGGATATAAAAAACCTGGCTATTTTGCTAACCCATAAGTATGAGCTTGCTTCTGAAGCAGACCGTGCGTCATGCGCGTGCAAGTTAAATATGCAGCCGCCGGCTTTTCCAAATCTTAGCGAGAATTCGTGCAAAAAGTCCGGGGCAAACCTGACATCGGCATCTGCAAAAATCAGCATGCTGCCCTTGGCCTGCTTTGCACCTGTGTTCCTTGCTGCCCCAGGCCCTTTCTTAGATTCCATGAGCACATTTGCACCAAAGTCTTTTGCCAATTTTACCGTGTCATCTTTGCTGTAGGAGTCGACAACGATTATTTCGTAGTCCTGCAATGACTGGGTTTTTATTGATTTTATACAATCGCCTATGTATTTTCCTTCATTCAATGTTGGAATGATGAATGAAAACCTGGGATTCATTTGAAATAGTATTGCAAATTAAGCAATAAAAGCTCACATTTCAAAATTACTCAATGAAAAAATTGGCAGTATTTATCATAAGCATTATTGTAATGCTTTTGACAATCAGCTTTTTTGGCATAGGTGAAGTTGCTGCTGTGCTTATTGCCAGCAACATTAGACTTGTTCTTATTGCGATTATATGCCAGCTTGCGATCATATTCCTCTATGGCATGCGCTTCAAGATAATTACCTCAAAGTACAAGAAACTATCAATAAAAGAATCAATAAATGTTGCTACAATAGGAAATTTTGTAAGCCAAATAACGCCTGTTGCAAAGATAGGCGGGCAGCCCCTGATGATCTACATGATCAAGGGCAAGATTGGGAGTGAAAAATCCTCGGCTGTCGTCATAATGGACACGGTTGTGGATTTCATAGTCTCTGTGCTTTTGGTGGCCTTGATAATTGCGTTTTTTTACAGCCTGATACCAATCGTGCTTCTTGTGCCGCTTGTAATATTTGCTTTGATCACACTTGGCCTAATTTTCGGCTTTTTGAAAATGTTCCTGTCGAAAGATGCGCTGTCCAGGGTAATAGACTGGCTATTAGAAAAAGCAAAGAGATTCAAGAAAATAGACAAAATATTTCATACGAATATCTTCCAGTATTCTTTCAGCAAAACGCTTCATGACAAAAAAATAATGTCCCTGGGCATGACAGTTTCTGCAGCAATAAAAGGATTTGAGATGCTTAGAATTTGGATAGTATTTGCCGCGATAGGCATTGTCCTGCCAACAAGCCTTTTGCTGATAATATGGGCAGTCATGCTTTTGGTGCTGTCAATACCGTGGCTTCCTGGTCACCTGGGCTTATTTGAATTTGGCGTTTCGTCTGCGTTTGTTATTCTTGGACTGGTGCCATCACAAGCAGCAGGAGGCATTCTTCTTGACAGATTTATTTCTTTCTGGTTTGTTCTGGCGTTTTCTGCCATACTGATATGGATTTCACGGAACAAGATTTCGCATATAATAAACATGTCTGAAGAAAAGGAATTGGAATAAGAGTACCTCCGAAAGTGAAAATAATGGCTTTAGCCATACTTTTGGAGCTACTCAATAATTATAGCAAACCAAGTTATAATATCCGGATTCTTTACTTGGTTAAATATAATGCCCCCACGGGGATTCGAACCCCGATCGAAAGCTGTTTGTCGGCTTTTCCGCCAGCGCTTTTGTGAAGCGGAAAAGGGCTGTCCGCAAGCTCTTATTCTATCCATTGAACTATGAGGGCAATTTTTACAAGTATGCATTATTATACTT
>JACQNW010000004.1 GCA_016202845.1 Candidatus Aenigmatarchaeota archaeon | reverse complement strand
GTGTTCTATAATATTTTTTATTTTCTCCTTAAGGTGACCCTCTCCTGCTGCTGCTATGTCATTAAAACCCTCATCATAAAACTTATCCAGCATCAGAACTGCAAGCATTCTTGCTTTTTCCAGATATTTTTTATTTCCTGTTATTTCGTACGCCTCTATAAGAGCCATGGCAAACCTTGCATGGTCTGTTAAAAGATATGTATTATGCTCAGGCGAGTGTTTTAATCCGTTCTTGTCCAGGCAGTTTTCTATTATAAAGTTGATTGTTTTTTCTGCAAATTCCAAATAAAATCTGTCTTTGAGCACCAAATATGCTTTCAGGTAAGTCTGTATCATTTGTGAATTGAAGTTTACGTACAATGTTTTGTCGATAAAAGGTTTTGCTGTCAGCTTTCTTTCTTCCATTTTCATCTTGTAATAATCTTCATCGGCATCCTGTGATGCATAGAAATAAGAACTGTTTGACGCAAGGTGTGTGGACGCATAAGCGTCGTTGGCTGGTGTCAGTTCACTCGATGAAAGGTTATTTTTTATGTAGTCCAATGCTTTCTCTGCGATAGTTTTGTACATTTCTTTTTTCGTTAAATTATATGCAAACAGATAATTTCTGATGATTCCTGCATTGCCTTCGAGCATTTTTTCAAAATGCGGGACTTCCCAGTCTCTTGTTACAGAATATCGGAAGAAGCCGCCTTCGACTTTGTCCTGCATAAAAGCCATGCTGTCCAGCGTAATCGTAACCATTCTAAGGAATTGCTTGTCTCCTGTTTTTAGAAAATTTGCCATACAAAGCTCTACAGCTTCGGGCATTGGAAACTTTGGTTCAAATCCAAACCCTCCATAAGAAACATCAAAACTATCTTGCAACATTTCTGAAGCAGACTTGAAAATATCGTCTGATAGTTCGCCTTTTTTTGCTGTTTCGAGCGTTCTGTTTGTTTGTAGCTTCGAAAGGATGTCATTTTTTCTGTGCTTGTAGAATTCGCTAATCTGGCCAAGCATTGACAGAAAATCATAAGGCGGAACATAGGTCGCGCCTGTTATTATCTGGCCGCTTTCATCAAGAAAAACAGTAGATGGCCAGCCGCCCTGATTGTATCTTTCATTTATGTCTGGGCGCTTGTCTGTATCGACCCTTATGGGAATGAACGTTTCGTTTATGAATTCAGCTACGTCTTTATTGTCGTAGCTATTTTGATCCATGACGTGGCACCAATGACACCAAGTGGCTGATATGGAGAGAAGAATAGGTTTGTTTTCTTTTTTTGATAACTCAAAAGCTTCCTTAGACCATTCTAGCCAGTTAATTTTTTGTGGCAGCATACCCAACATAGACTTCACTAACTTTTAAGGATTTCAAACAATGCTTCCCAATGGCTGATGTTGTCAGAATAGAGCAAGGTTTTCTAAAGCGAATGTTCGAAATTCAAGGAATTTCAGTTGAAACAGAAGAGGTAGTTCATCTTGTGTATGAAGGGCGTCATTTGGTTTCTTTGCATCCTAAAGATAGGTATGCAGAATTTGGCGAAGATTTCAGAGACCTAACAAATCAAGGCGAGGGATTCATGCCGTTTCTGGACTATCTGCAAAGAGAAGAATATGATACGAATCTAAAATGAATTATTAGAGAACCAGCCATTTTAGTAGTTATTTGATATCTCCTTTTTATGACCAGGATAAAACGGCTTAAAACCACGTTTGGTAAAATGCTGGCTTATTTTGACGGCATGACAGAGGAGATGCTGCATCACTATGATTATGTAACACACGATGGCGGCATTGAGGATGTCATAAAAAGTTATCTGTTTTGCCTGGACGACTGTGTGTTAAACAGGAGATATTATTTGGTTAACAACGGCAGAATAAAAATAATAAGCTCTTCAGACCCTTTTAATGGCATCCCTTTTGACATTGGCCAGTACAGGACTGCCTTTGGCAGAATAAAACCTGTCCATAGGGAAGAAATACCTGCGGATTCAATGGAAGATTTAAAAGACGAACTAAGGCTGTTAACAAACACACTTCACGGCTTTAAAATTATCAGGTGGGCGATGGACAAGAAATTAAAAGGCGCCAGAAGCGATTTTGCAAACGTTGACCTGAAGCATCATAGCGCATATGCATGGGACGCTTATAATTCGCTGGAGGAGCTCGACCTGTTTCACAGCTCTGGCAGGGCAAGGCCTTTTTTGATGGGTGCTCCAGGACGCCCGAGCGCCAGCGAGTCTAATAAGGTAAGGAATGAGTTGTATGATGCTGTCAACGGGTTGTTTGAGTGATGCCTGTCTTCAATTCCAGTGTGATATACTTTAATATTAAACATGAAATTTCAATTAAATATCAAATGCTTATGTTGACTTTAAATAGATATTTATCATGAGTCGCGGAGTGGGGAAGTATTTCATAAGG
>JACQNW010000003.1 GCA_016202845.1 Candidatus Aenigmatarchaeota archaeon | reverse complement strand
GTTTTAAATTTAACCCTAAATTTACAGATGAGAACGCCACATGCATGATAATTGGCGAAAACATATTTGCAATGCTTCTTATTGAAAAATTCTTCAAGACATTTATCAAAAAAGAAATTTCCGATGCGCATAAACAGACAGAAGTTCTACTTGCCATTTCTGTTGAAAGCAGAGAAGAAGTGGATGAAATGATTGAAAAGGCGTTGAAAGCCGGTGGTAAAGAACCTAGAGCAGTCCAAGACTATGGATGGATGTATGGCCGAGCTTTCGAAGACCTGGACGGCCATATTTGGGAAGGATTTTACATGGATATAAGCAAAATGCCTCAAAATCAGGGCTAATTATGGCAATAAAAATAACCTATTTTGTCCATGGAACTACAACAGACAATGAAAACAAAATTTCTTCAGGATGGAATGATGTTGAACTTTCAGATTTGGGAATTCAGCAATCAATTGAATTGAAGGATCAGATTAAAGACAAACATTTTGATGTTGTTTTCTGTTCTGATTTGAAGAGGGCGGTGCATTCTGCTAAATTAACTTTTGAGAACGTCAGAATAATCCATGATGCTAGGTTGAGAGAGTGTAATTATGGAAAGTTTAATGCTCAGCCGTCAAAGATTGTTGAACCCATACAAGAAAAACATATCTCAAAAAGGTTTCCTGATGGCGAAAGCTACGAAGATGTAAAAAAGAGAATAAGCAATTTTCTTGATTTCTTAAGAAAAAATTATGCAGGAAAAAATGTTGCCATTGTTGCTCATAAAGCGCCGCAGTTAGCGCTTGATGTGTTGTTGAAGCACAAGACATGGGAAAAGGCGTTTGCAGAAGATTGGAGAAAAATAAACGCATGGAAACCTGGGTGGGAATACACCCTTGAATGAGTTACTCTTGAATAAACTTCTAAATAGCCTTAATTCTTAAAAATTATTTAGGAAGCTTGTCAAGGTTTAAAATATTCTTCCAAGTTTTTCCGCCGTCTATTGATTGCCAGATATTGCCGTATGTACCGCTCATGTAAACAGCACTGGAGTCTTTTGGATCCCAGACAAAGTTTTCTACTTTGACTTTATAGCTCTGAACTTCTGGAGGGATGCCTATTGATTGCCATGTTTTTCCTGCATCTTTGCTTTCTGCAACCCAGCCCTGCCATGGAGAATAGCCAAGCATATTGTTTGCTGTCATGTCATGCGGATTATACCTGGCTATCCAAATAAACATGGATGTTTCTTCAAAAGTCTTGCCTCCATCAACCGAATAGAAGCTTTTTTGTTTTGTTGTTTCTGGAGGGAATTCAGGGCCAAATAGGAATAGTCTGACAATCATATGGCCAAAATTATTGCCGGAAACATCTCCTTCAAACACTGCTCGATAAGGGTCGGGCAGGTTGTCTCCTGATACAGTCCACGTCTTGCCTGCATCAAATGATTCCATAATTGGATATTGCTTGTGCAGGAATATTTCTGTAATAGAATTTTCTCCATAAATATGGTCATGTGATTGTGTAAAAAGCACAACATGATTTGAATCTTTTGGATCTATTGAAATTAGTATAGCCTGTAGCGCAGGAAGCATTGGCATATTCAGTTCTTCCCATGTTATTCCTCCATCCACTGTTTTATACACGCTGCTGATTTTGTTCAGGCTTTCCTTTATTGGCGCTTCTTTGAATGTTGGCAGATCTGGATTTACAGGATAATACATTATCCTTGAGTTTTTTGGATCAACCGCCAGGTAACCGCTGCCGGCAACATTTATCTTGCCTTTAATCATCTGCTTCCATGATTCACCGCCATCAAGGCTCTCCCAAATGCCGCCTGTTTCTCCATATGGCCAATCTACATATGCGGTTGTTATATCTGATGTAACCATTAGGACACGCTTTGTGTTTGCGGGATCGATATAAATGTAAGCTATGTCTGGAAAGCAAAGTTCATTTTTATTGCTCATGTCAGGATATGCTACAAGCCCGTTAATGATTTTTTCCCATGAAGTTCCTTTGTCTGTTGTTTTGTAAACACCCCTTCCTTCAATTCCAATATAAAGGATATTTGAGTTTTGTGGATCGATGGCAAGGCTTCTTCGCGTTCCATATTCGTTTTCATGAGAGCAGTCAATTCCATATTCATGCAAGCGCTTGGATTGCGATTCGAGTTTTGAATCTCTTGATCCTTCAATCTGCAGATCTTTGTCCATAGTAGCATTTGTTTCAATGTCCTGCACCAATTCCTGCACTGGCTGCTGCTTGACATCGCCAGAAAGCGCTTTGTTAAAATCAGTATTTTGTGCGCATCCTGCAATAAGAACAATAAGCATTACACCAAAAACAATTTTATGCATAATACTATACTACTTGTTTTCCTTATTATAAAGTTTTTCAGCGCAAATTATAATAAGGCTAAAGTTTGTCAACAGAAAGCAGCTGTTCCCAAGTTTTTCCCTTGTCTGGCGATTTCCAGATTCGTGCCAGGTCGGAATTTATGTATATTGTATCTTTCTCTACTGGATCAAAAACTATATTGGACGCCCTGTGGTCGTTTGTGATCCCTTCTGGAAGTTTTCCCACAGGATTCCATGTTATGCCTGCGTCATCGCTCTCATAAATATCGTTGGGTTGCACATACAAGTTCAAGCCAATAAGCCTCATGCCTGTTTTGTCATTGGGATCGTATCGTGCAAAATTAACAGGCGAATTTGACTCTTTTAGACTGCCATCAATTGAGTAGTAGACTTTGTCAGTGTTGTCTTTGCTTGCCATCATGAAAAAGTGGTCTAAGTTTGCAGAAGAACCATCTACATGACGTATTCCCAATCCAGTTGTAGAATCAAGTTTTGTCCACGTTTTTCCAGCATCTTTTGATTCTAAGAACCCCCACTGCTCTTCTGTTGCTTTTTTGTCAATATTTGTACCGGGCGGCAGGCCAAAAGTGGCTATGCGAAGAGTATCAGAATTTTTTGAATCTAAAAATAATCCTGTAACTCTTATGCTTTCATAAAATCCTGTAGGCAGTTCGTCCCATGTTTTGCCTCCGTCTGTTGTTTTGTAAACAATACCTGTTTTTACAAATATTTTCCCCTGGTCTGGTCCAGACATGCCTTGTGGAAGAGCTGTTGTTGTTACATATATCGTACTGCTATCGCGCGGATCTGTAATGACGCTTTCTGTATAAGCGCTCATTTCGCTTGTAAATAACTGGTGCCATGTTTTTCCGCTGTCCAAGCTTTCAGCAAGCCCGCCTACACCCATGCCTACTTTGCTTGGTGCAGCGCCACCCGGCAAAAGGATTCTCTGTGGATTTTGTGGATCAATATACATTGTAAAGTGGAGTTGATGGCATGGCTTAGTAGGGTCATCAGATCTTGGAAGTGCTTTGATCCCTTTCCCTGAAAAGCTCCATGTCTTTCCTCCATCTGCGCTCTTGTAAAGCCCCTTGTATTCAATGGCAACATACATCTCCATGTTATTTTTTGGATTTATTGCAAACGACTGCTCAGTTCTGTAATTATCAAACCCAAGCCTTGGTTGGCAGTTTATAGGATAAGCATTAACTGCATCACTGTCTGATACTGTTGTTTGAATTTCCTGAGGCGCTGTATTTTGCTGGTTTTCTTGATTTTCAATCAATTCCTGCACTGGCTGCTGTTTGACATCGCCAGAAAGTGCTTTGTTAAAATCAGTATTTTGTGTGCATCCTGCAATAAGAACAATTAAAATAAGGCCAAAAAGCAATTTTTGCATGAAAGGTATATCTATTCCCTTGATTAAAAAGCTAATTTCCTAAGATTATGGTATGTCAGAAAGAAAAGTTGCCTTAATCAGGGACAGCAAACCAACCATAGAAGGTGCTGGCGTACATTTGCGTCGGGCTTTTTCACATGACGATGTTAATCTTGACCCTTTCCTACTGCTGGATGATTTTCACTCTAACAACCCGGAAGATTATATGGCAGGCTTTCCATGGCATCCACACAGAGGAATAGAAACTGTTACATATGTCTTAAATGGGGCCGTGGAGCATCAGGACAGTCTTGGTAACAAAGGGATAATAAAATCAGGTGACGTTCAATGGATGACTGCAGGCAGCGGCATAGTACATCATGAGATGCCGCAAAAATCCAAACTTATGCAGGGATTCCAGCTTTGGATAAATCTTCCTGCCAAGAAGAAAATGACAGATCCTAAATACAGGGATATAAAAAGCAGTCAAATACCTGAAGTTAAAATTAGCGATGGAGTGACAGTGAAGGTCATTGCAGGGAAAAGTGGCAACGCCAAAGGACCTGTAAAAGACCTGAATGTCGATGTTGAATACTTTCATATCAAGATGAAATCAAACGCTAGATTAAAATTGATTACAAATAAAGACTACAGTACATTTGTATACGTAATTAAAGGAAAAATAGCTTCAGATGGAAAAGAAATAAATGAAATGCAGCTTGCAATATTTTCTGACGGCGATAATGCTGGTATAGATGCAAAAGAAAATTCAGAATTTATTTTTGTGTCAGGCAAGCCTTTGAAAGAACCTGTCGCATGGCACGGCCCTATTGTCATGAACACTCAGGAGCAGCTCGAGCAGGCCTTCCGCGAGCTTGAAAATAATACATTCATTAAAAAGAAATGAATTAATCGATTCGGTATTCTGTTTCTCCAGGTTGTGCTGGTTCTAATGCAGGAGATTGCCTTGCATGAGTCCCAAACTTATTGGCATCAAAATAATGCCATCCATCTGGCAACTTTATTTCTTGCTGCAAGACCAATTTAGTGCTAAGTCGAACATCAAGATCAAAGAGTTTTGCATTTGATGCATTTACTGCTTCTTCTTCAGAAACGGCTGATATAGAGAATTCCCCATACCCATTTCTTTTAAAGTTAAAGTTTCCAACTGTAAAACGAACATTATATTCCATGAATTTACTTGAATGAAAAAGTTAAATATGAATGAGTACCTATTGCAATTCTTTCTCCAGCTTTTCATAATCTTCTTCGATAAGAACGCTTTTTACAGTTTCCATCAGTTTTTCAAAAAACTGCGGAGGGGCGCCCATTTTCATTCCTTTCAGCACCATCACCCGCTCAGAATGGCTTTGTGCGGGCGCAACATATCTGAAAACCATGAGCAAAATCTCAGGCTTCATGCTGCCCAGTATGCGCTTGCTGAATGCCAGCAGCTCTTCGTCTGTGAAATGTTTCCACAACAAAGGCTGGATATTTTGCTCCTCATCAACCATGTGCAGAAGATATTGGCTGTGAAAATTGTGATAGCTGTCATAAAGTCTTGCTCCGAGATCTCTGATGTCCTGGCTGTTTTGTGATTTGCTGTGTATCTCATTCAGTAGGGTTTCAACTTTCTGCTGTGCTTCGTCAATTTTGTGATGCTCTATTCTAATATGTTCCCCAACTGCCGGCTCTTTTTTCTCAAATTCTGGCAGCACGATCGTATTTTCATCGTTTGCATGCTGCTTCAGGAATGTAAACATATCAGTTCCAATCTTATGCAGATGATCAACTTGTTGTGAATCATTGAAAGATACATTTCCTGCTAAAAGGGAAAATTGTGACATGACATTTCTTAACCCCTTATGCGGCACGTCGTATGGGCGAATTCTTTGCATGCTTTCATCTATGATTTAAAATCTTAAATACAAAATGTTATGATGAAAACAAAAACAGGAAAAGCAACGTTTGCAGCAGGCTGTTTCTGGGGCGTGCAGGCGGCGTTTGATGAAGTAAAAGGCGTTGTTTCTACAACTGTTGGCTACACAGGCGGGCATGCAAAAAACCCAACTTACAAGGACGTCTGCACCGGCGCAACAAATCATGCAGAAGCAATAGAAATTATTTTTGACCCTAAAAAAGTTTCCTTTGAAAAGCTCCTGGAGTTGTTCTGGAAAATTCATGACCCAACCCAGGTCAACAGGCAAGGTCCTGATGTTGGTTCTCAATACAGGTCTGCTGTATTCTATCATGATGAAGAGCAGAAGAAAATAGCTGAAAAGTCAAAGCAAACGCTGGAAAATACCATAATGAAAAAAGTTGCAACAGAAATCACAAAAGCCTCTGCATTCTATCCCGCAGAAGCCTACCACCAGAAATATTATTTGACTCATCCTAACGTTTGCTGAGGCTCTTTCAACTTTTCTTTTTGCCTTTCGATATGTATTTTTTTCCAAAAACACTGCCTTTATCACATTTGTAGGTTAATTATTTTAGGTGTTATTATGAGATGCAGATGTGGTTCAGAGTTGGAAGAAGGTGAATGCAAGGGATGCCATATAGGACAAACAAAGGACTGCCAAAGCAGGTAAGGAACAATTTGCCTAGCCATGCACAGACAATTTATAGGAAAGCTTTCAATAATGCCGCTAAGCAGTACAAGGACCCAAAAAAGAGAAGAACTTCAGGCTCTTTGGATGCAATAGCAAGCAAAGTTGCATGGAGCGCTGTAAAGCAGGAATATAAAAAATCAGGTGAAGGCTGGGTAAGGAAATATAGTGTGCAAAAAATGCGGTCTTAGCTCTGTAGAATGCCAGTGGTGATTTCAAGGAAAAAACCATAACCTTTAAAGGCTTTAGGTTCTAACTAAAACTAATGTCAGATCAACAAAGCGCGTCTAATGGGGTATTCAAATTTTACATAGACCACGACAGGCCTAACTGCATAGGCTGTGGTGCTTGTGTTGCAGTTGCTCCAGAATTCTGGGAGATTAAAGCCGCTGATGGAAAATCGGATGTAATAGGCTCGGAAAAGCAGGAAGAAAACGGAGAGGTCGTAAGGGAAGTCCTGAACATAGCAGAAACAAATTATGCCAAGAACAAGGAAGCAGCTGATTCTTGCCCTGTCAATGTCATACACATTGTCAACAAAGAAACTAAAGAACAGGTAATATGATTTATTTTTGGCAAGCCTGAATCTAAATATTGTAGTAATTTTTTATTGCTTTTGCAATACCTTTGAATTCTTCCGGGCAGAGTTGACCCTTGTCGGATTTTTCTCTGAGCATTTTTGAAAGCTTTATATGGCCAATGAATTTTGTATCAAGCTCTTTTGCTATTTTTTCATCGCTGCATCCAAAAACATCGCCGCACATGTTGTCAATTATGCCAATTACAGGAAAATTCATGTGCGATACCATGTTGGCAGACCTGACCATGTCATTAATGGCCATTTGCTGCGGTGTTGTTACAAGCAGAAATCCCGACAAGTCAAATGATTTCATTACTGTGAGTGGTATATCAGAAGTTCCAGGCGGCATGTCTATTATAAGGAAATCAAGATCTCCCCACTCTGAGTAAAACATCAGGTCATTCACTGCTTTTGCAAGCATGGGCCCTCTCCATATTATTGCATTGTTGCCCTCCTGCACTAGGGCCATGGAGATGAATTTTACATTGTTTTTTTCCACAGGCTTGAGTGTTTTGTTGTCTTCAAAACGGGCCAGTTCGTCTATGCCAAAAAGTTTATGTGCATTCGGACAGTCAATATCCGCGTCAAAAAAACCTACGCTGAATCCAAGGTTGGCCAAGGCAGCGGCTGTATTTGCAGCAACTGTAGTTTTTCCGACCCCGCCCTTTCCGCTGTAAACAGCGATTTTGTGCTTGATTTTTTGCATTTTTTCCTTTGTTTTTGTTAGGCGCGCTTCCAATATCCTCATTGAGTTGTAAATCTCTTCGTCCTGCATGTTCTAACTTTGGCGTTAAATAATAAGAAGCATTCATGCCGCTTTTTGCGCCACAAGGACGTCCATTTTTGCAATGCGCTAAGGATGGATTGTAAGCTTAGGCTTTAGCCTGTTTTTGGAGGTACTTGGTGTATTTTTGTAATAGCTGCAGTATTTTGTGGCAGGGCACAGGTCACATTTTGGGTTTACTGGCCTGCAAATATTCTGGCCGTACATGACAAAAATATCGTTCAAGGACATCCAGTGCCTTTTTGGAACTATCTTTCTTAGTTCCATTTCTGTCTTGTCAGGAAGCTTTGTATTGACCCAGCCTAATCGATTAGAAATTCTGTGCACATGAGTGTCCACTGGAATACCCATTTTATTGAATCCGTAAACAATAACAATATTGGCAGTCTTTCTTCCAACGCCTGGCAAATCCAAAAGTTCTTCAAGCGTGCCTGGCACTTTTCCGTTGTATTTTTTAACAAGTATTTTGCAGGTTTCCCTTATCCTTTTTGCCTTTGTCTTGTAATAATTCACCGGACGGATTATTTTTTCAAGGTCCTTCCCCAGCCCTAAAATTTCTTCTGGCGTATTTGCCTTTTCAAACAGTTTGGCAGATATCTTCCCGGTTGTTTCGTCCCTAGTCCTGAGGCTTAGCATGCATGAGATTAGTACATGAAACTGATTGCTAGTCTTATTGCCAATTTCCGTCACTATTGGATTCTCAAAGTTTTTTGTCTTTTTCTTGAGGATCATAAGCACTCGAGAAATCTCTTCTTGGGGAATAGTCGATGGCATAGACCATAATGTTCCAAAATGTTTAAGAACATAGACAAGTAATAATTATATTGAGTCTATACAGTCAGAAAGCAGGCATTTACTATGGAGAAAACATTCACAATACAGGAGGCAAACAGTTTGGTGCCAAAAATTGCAGGCATGTTTGATGAGATAACAGAATTAAACAAGAGAATGGAAGAAGTCAGCACAGATATTGAAAGTTTGCTTTCAATTTGGGGCGATGAGCTTTTTGACAAGGAAAATTCAGACAATTCTTATTACGAAGCGAAAATCAAGGAAAGAAACTGCATGGCTAAGGAAATCCATGGAAAAATACACAAAATTCAAGAAACAGGTGCCATGGTAAAAGACGTTAAAAAAGGCTTGGTTGATTTTTACTTTATTACAAGCCGCGGTCTGGTTTTCTTGTGCTGGAAGCCTGGCGAGAGCGAAATTCTGTTCTGGCATTCCATTGAAAATGGATACCCCGGAAGAAGGCCAGTTTCTGAATTGCAGCAGATGGTTTCGCCGCAGGTAAAATAAGCTGACTTTAGAGTGAGTAGAAAAATGTTGCATTATTACTTTCCCGCTAATGGAACGCACGAAAAACCTTTAGAAGTTGTGCGCATACTGAACAATATCTATCCTTATTTTTTAGAAAGTGAACTGGGCGGCTATGCGCCAAAAGCCGTCGAGTTTGATGAGAAAGCACATTCAATCATTCTTCACGTGCCTTTTGAAGGAGATAAAAAGCTGAAAGGAAGAATAGATGGCATTGTCAGACGGGGAATGAAAAGTCTTGGATATTGATACCACATATGATTAAAATGAAAATTAATGAACTTCGTTTCGGCACAGCCGGCATTCCTTGGGCTGCAAAAGGGCTTGGAACACAGGAAGGGGTAAAGAAAGTAAGAGAGCTTGGCTTGGATGCCATGGAGCTTGAATTTGTTCACAATGTGAATGTCTCCCTTGAAAAAGCGCCTGAAATTAAGCAGGTCGCAAAACAAAATAACATAGTTCTTACCTGTCATTGCCCTTATTATATTAATCTAAACTCGTCGGATCCCCAAAAAATTGTAGATAGCGTTGGCAGGATCATGAAAAGTGCCAGTATTTTGGAAGCATGCGGTGGATGGAGCGCCTGCATGCATGCAGCATTCTATGGCGATGTTTCTCCGGGCATATTGAATGAGAAGCTAAAGAATATTTTTTCAGGTATAGTAAAAAGTCTAAAAAATGAATCAATTGAAGTCTGGATAAGGCCGGAAATAGGTGGAAAGAAAACCCAGTTCGGCCCGCTTGAAGAGATCGTAGCGCTTTGCAAGTCTGTAGAGCAGATGTTGCCCTGCGTAGACTACGCCCATTTCCACGCACGTGACGGCGGGAACAAAAAATACGAACACTTCGAAGCTTCCCTTTCTTTGATAGAGAAAGAGCTTGGAAAAGATGCCATTCAAAACATGCATATGCACGTCGAGGGCATAGCGTACAATGGCAAAGGCGAGAAGAATCATCTCAATCTAGATGAATCAGATTTTCAATGGCAGGAATTGCTGAGAGCTTTGAAAGAGTTCAATGCAAAAGGCGTGCTAATCTGTGAAAGCCCAAATATCGAGAAAGACGCCATGATGATGCAGGAGTTCTATGGAAATATTTATAGCTGAGAATTTTATACAGTACCTCTGAATGTAGGTTAAAGCCAACGTAGACAATCCATCCTGTGTATAATGCAAAACCATTATGTTTTCACTTTCGGAGGGACTATAAAACTGCCGGGAATAGTCTTGACCCTCTGTAAATGATTGTTCTGTCTTCAACAGTAAAATAGTCGTCTGGAACAATACTAATTCCCATTCCATTGCTCAGATGAAAGTAATGGGCTCCTTCTTCTGGCAACCTTTTCTGATAAGTTGCCACTAATCCTTCATCTTCATTGATATTTCTTAACAAAACACGCTCGCCAGATAGAATTCCAGCTCTGGCCAAGGCAAACTGTCCATTAAAATATACAACAACCCTGTCGGCGTCTTTATGTGAAAAATAAACTCCGCTTTCTTGCAAACGTCTTAGTTCTTCTCCTTCAGCAGATTCAGAGCTATTTAGTACAATGACTAGCTCTGGGCGGGCTGCCCTGGCATCCAGTGCTACTGAAGCTCCGTTTGGCGGTTGCATGAAGTTATGGTCCAAGACAGCTCCATGATAACCATTTTGCCTTATTTCAAAAAGAGCTTTTTGGCCGTCATCTGTAGAATCTACTCGGTAGTCGGCTCCTCTTAGCTTGAAATCTAAAAGTTCTATTGTATCTGGGTCGTCGTCTGCAATTAGTATATGAGGTTGAAATAGGTCCATGCTAAATCTATATTGGAAAATTATTTATACTTTTGAAATTTAATGTGGAACAATTTAAATAGATATTGAATAAATTATGGAACAAATGGTATTTCATTCATTCCAAAAACTTGTCGCTGCTTCATAATTTTCTACAGCCCTCATAAGCTCGCGATAATTCCTGTTACGGAGACTTAGCTTGCCGCCAGATAGAGCCATAACTTCTTCTCTTTCCCATCCTGTCCATGTCTTCTCGCCTCGCGTTATCAATGCGGAAACTATGTAACCAGCAGCTACTTTTTTCAAATCTTCAATTCTGTAAGAAACTGCCTCGTCCGTATATTTTTCTAGGATTTCTTCTGCCATTCTCCTTGCACGGCGAAAATGGTTTATTGCAAGATTGCAGCAATGCCAATGCCATTTGTTGCGAATCCAGTAACCCGTTGATGCATAATCGATGCCGAGTTCAAACTCGTCTGAAAAATAATCTAAAGCCTCAAAGGCACCATTTTCCATAATAAAATATTTGCAAAAGCCTATTTAACTGGAATTTCATAAATACTTCTATGTCGCACCAGGAATTCCATACAGAACGCGGGGAGAGCATACGCTCTATAGTGCTTGGCTTCAACGATGGCCTTGTCACCACGCTTGCAATAGTCATTGGCATTACGTCTGTAATTGTCGAAAGCAGGCTCATTATATTGATAGGAATGGCAGAAATGCTTGCAGGCGCTATTTCAATGGCTTTGGGAAATTACATCTCGCTGAAATCACAGATTGACTTTTACAAGGCAGAGATAAGGAGGGAGAAGCAGGAAATAGAAGAAATGCCTTCTGCTGAAAAGGCAGAAATATATGACATATATCAGAAAAAGGGGTTCAAGGGCAAGCTGCTCAGCCAGATTGTAAAGCATATAATTTCTGACAAAAAGCGCTGGCTTGACATAATGATGAAGGAAGAGCTGGAGCTTTCAGGAAAGTTTGAAAACCCTGTAAAATCAGCAGGGCTTATTTTCGTTGCATTCATAACAGCTTCACTGATCCCCATAGTGCCTTTCTTTGTGCTTCCAATAGCAGAAGCTGTGCCTGTCGCAATTATTGCCTCGGTAATATTCCTGTTTGTATCAGGAGCTATAAAATCCAGATTCACAAAGTTAAGCTGGCTCCGAAGCGGAACAGAAGTCCTGATAATAGGCCTTGTTGCAACAGCCGCAGTTTATTTCATCGGAACTTTGATTCCTGCTTGAAAATGAGCTCCGGGCTCATCGTCCCTGAAGTTTGTCTGGGAGATACGCTTAAATAGTTTGGCAGCAAAGAAATATGCATGACTAGCCCTGAGCATCGCCTGAAAAGATTTTTGGACAGGCTGGACGAGAGCAGCTTTAATGAGCACAACAAGAAAAAAATAAGGGAATTTCTAAGGTCAAGGGCTGCAAAAGGAAATTCTGCAAACACGCAGATAAAATACCTGTATCCGCTTTATCAGTTGCATTCTTTTGGCTGGATGAGCAAGCCTTTTGAAAAGATGGCAAAGAAAGAGATAGAGGACATTGTCATAAAAATAGATGAGCACAAGTGGGCTTCAAAAACAAAAAAAAGCTTCAGGGTAGCGATAAAGGTTTTCTACAAATGGCTGGAAGGCGAGGAAAATTTTGCGCCTAATGAATATCCTGATAAGGTGAAATTTATTTGCACAGGCATTCCAAAGAGAGAAAGAAAAGAAATGACATTCAATGATATAATCACAAAAGAAGAAGTCATCAAGAT
>JACQNW010000075.1 GCA_016202845.1 Candidatus Aenigmatarchaeota archaeon | reverse complement strand
GTTAGGGCAAAAGAAAAGCCTAAACTCCATACCAGCCAAAGTAGAAAAATTAATTTCGATTCTGAAGCTCGATATAAACCCTAAAAGCTTGGGGAGTTAAGGTTTTAAATCATGTGATAACCTACCTGCCACAATCCCTTGTCCCAGGACTTTCCAGAAAATCACGTTTGGCATCTTCATAAAGCAATCAGCTTGTAATTTCTCCAGTTTCTGCAGTTCAATGCAATACCTGGTGGCATATTATTTTCAGGACATTCACAACCTTGCGGATACCTCTGCAGGCAAAATTCCGGTTTTCTATTATGGTTTTCATGTTGCAGGTATTTTCCAAGTTTATAAATTCCAAAACTTCCTGCAATTAAAATTGCTATTGTTGGGAGTATGCCATATTTCATTCTGTCGCTTACCATTAGAAATCACCAATACCAAATGAGGCATAGATACAAGCCTCCACATCTATTCATGTCCAACACCTATTTCGTAACTAGGGCTTTCAATTATAAGCACGGATTTTGTTAGCAGTGTTATGGCGCGGTCTTGTGTATCTGAAGGTTCTTCCTTCGCCAAATCGCATGTAATGCCGCCAACTGGCTGAAACCTGGCTTTTATAATTTCAAAATTAAGGTCTCCATCCTCGTCTATAGCTCTCAGTTCATTAAAAAACGGATTTGTTTCCGGGCGTGCATAAATATGCACATCCCTGGTTTTGCCTCTTGTATGAATAAGCGCTTCATAGCCGTCTATTTCACCATAATAGTTGTGAAAGTCAGCAACTTTCTTTTGAGTACTGCAAGATGCTAATGAAAGCAGCGCTATTGCCAGGTATTTTTTCTGCATTCATATATTTTGATTTTTGCCAAGATCAAACTTCCTTCCCCTGTACAGGGTGTATTTTAATAGACTTCTGTAATAGCTGCCTTATGCAGTTAAGGCAGCTATTGGAAATCGGGTTGACAAATGGCGAGGCAAAGGTTTATACCGCTCTGCTGGAGCTTGGTTCTACTACAACAGGGCCTCTCGTAAAGAAATCAGGCGTGGCTTATTCAAATGTTTATGAGATATTGAACAGGCTGATAAGCAAGGGAATGGCTTCTTTCGTTCTCAAGGAAGGGACAAAATATTTCCAAGCGGCAGGTCCTGAAAATTTGGTTGATTATATTGAAAAAAAAGAAAAGGAACTTAATCAACAAAAGCAGGTGCTTAATGAATTAGTTCCTAAATTGGCATTGCTTCAGAAAGTTAAGCCGGAACAAGAGGCGGAAATTTTTGTCGGCCTGAAGGGAATGAAGGCTGCATATTCAAAAATGATTGCAAATTACACAGGCGGTGAGTGGCTGTTCTTCTATTTGCACGACAAGGATTATGGTGACTTGGCTGACAGGTTTTATTTGTCAATAAAAAACATCCTAAGAAAATCAAAGACTGTAAGGGGAATAACCAATCCTGCTGGTAGAAAAGCAAAATTCACAAAATATTCAAAAAGCATAAAGTGGACAAAGTACAGGTTTGCAGATTTCCCAATTCCAGGGAATTTGGATATCTACAAGGATTACGTTCTTGTTCAGGCATGGTCAAGCCAATCAGTGGCATTCCTGATAAAATCAGACGTGATAACTGATGTACTTAGGCAATATTTTGAATCTGTTTGGACTATTTCAAAGAAGTAGCTTTGTTACCGTACATCACTATGTACATAAAATTAACTTTTGTGTACATTACAATGTACACTATCTTCCTGCCCCGCCGCCTCCGCTTCCGCCGCCTCCGAATCCCCCAAAACCGCCGCCTCCACCAGAGAATCCTCCTGCTATCGGCACAAACATAAAGTTGCTTCTTTTCTTTCTGAAAGAATGGCCGCACTTCTTGCAGGTGCATTTGTAGTAAGCGCTGCCGTCATATTCGCATTTCAGCTGTCCTCTTGCTCCGCAGTTTGGGCATTTATTTCCAAAAATTGAATAAGCTATCGGAATCAGGATCATCAGTGCGAAAAAAAGCATGAAAGTAGCTGTGAAAGTTGTTTCAATATTAGCTTGAGATTGTCTAATTGCCTGTCCTGGCTGGTAATTTACAAGCTGTTCTTTCAGGCCTGCTATTGTTGCTTCAGCCGCACTTTGGTAATCTCCTTGTTCATAATAAGGCAGGGCTTGATCCAATATTCTTCCGGCTTCGGCTCCTGTTATGTAGCCCTGGATTCCATAACCAAGTTCTATCCTTAGCCTCTTCCCAATAGTGCCATTAGGCACAATGAGTATGAGTATCCCGTTGTCCTCGCCCTTTTTGCCTATCTGCCAGTACTGGAAAAGCTCCACGCCATATGTGAACAGAGTCTGGTCTTCGGGCAGTTCTTGCAATGTTACAAGGGCAATTTCTATTGTGGTATTCTTTTCATATTCTGACAGTTCATATTCCAAGGAAGTCGTGTCTGTCAGTATATTTGCAAAATCATTAACAAAACCAACAGGAGAAGGAAACGTGTCCTGCGCTTTTGCTATCGGCAAAAATATAGTAGACAAAGAAAAGGCTACTATTAAAAAAATACTCTTGATCATGCATAGTTAATAATAAAAT
>JACQNW010000069.1 GCA_016202845.1 Candidatus Aenigmatarchaeota archaeon | reverse complement strand
GCAGAAAGTTTTGTAGAAGAATAAATTATCGGTATCTTGCCAACAAGATTCTTTGCAATATCTTTTGCCTGTGATTTATAGTCCTTTTCCAGTACAGAAAAAACTTCTTCCATCTCTTTATTGAAATTTGAGAACAGCCCTGAATTATGAAATACGCTCAATATAGGAATTGTCTGATACCCCACAGCATCCCTTGGCTGTATGCCAGAAGGAACTTTGATGTGAGGAACATTGTCATTTTTACAAAATTCCTCTAATTTGCCCCCAGAGCTGATTCCTATTATTTTTGCACCTCTGCGTAATGCTTCTTTGTAAGCGCTAAGAGTCTCTTCTGTATTGCCAGAGTATGATATAACAAACACCTGAGAAGAGTTGTTGATATAATTAGGCAATTCATAGTCCCTGACAATAGTCAAAGGAAATGGCAGATCCACACAATTCTTTATTATCTCGCCCGGCAGGCTGCTGCCGCCCATGCCAAGCACTGCCAAACAGCTGGTATTTTGGTCAATTTTCAAGTCCAAGCCAAGCTTGCAGGCTTCCCGGCATTGATTGGCAAAATTATCCATCACGCGCAATGTATTTTCCTTGCTCATTGACTTTCAATACTCCTTATGAAATATGCGCATTAATAATAAATCAATGGCAGGCTTTTAAGTCTTCCGCTATATAATATCTTTAGTGATATTATGGAAACTCACAGCTCTTCTCATGGACAAGCAAATACGCAAGCGTCTAATATCATAACAAAAGACATGATAATAGCAGAAGTGGTGGCAGAATACCCGGAAGCAGCAGACATATTCGAGTCTTTTGGCCTTCATTGTGTAGGCTGCAGCGCAAACACTTCAGATACTGTAGAAGCAGGCGCTCTTAGCCACGGCATGGAAGATTCACAAATTGAGGAAATGATGAGTGAGCTTAATTCCAAGCTTTCTAATGTGCATCACGAAGCAAGACCAGAAAATGAACACACAGAACTAATACTCACTGAAAAGGCAATTTCTAAGCTCAAAGATCTTATGACAGCGCAAGGTAACGGGTTTATAGGAGTTCGTGTTTCAGCTGTCCCAGGCGGCTGTTCAGGCTACATGTATGGAATGGACTTTGAAAAAGAGCAGAAAGAAGGCGATACTGTACAGGAATTTCCCGGGTTGAAAGTCTTCACAGACTCAAAAAGCATCAAGATGCTTGGCGGCATGACCGTGGACTATGTGGATGCACTGACAGGCTCGGGCTTCAAATTCATCAACCCTAACGCAAGAGGCGGTTGCGGTTGCGGCAAATCATTTAGGTGAAGTTTTTATATAATTAAGAGCGCAGAAAAGAAAATATCCGCCATAACTTTTATCAGGTTTACTTTATTCTATGTTATTTGTAGCATCTTAAAATAACTGATTTGTCAGACGAATATTGCACCATTCTGTTATTCCAATAGCCTAATCAGCAGCTTGTAATCTGAGGCATTAAGGTAATAATGCTCGAGTACAAGCTTGTCAATGATTCTTTCGGCTGCTTCCTTTTTGATCATGCCGTTTTTGAATGCAATGATTGGGAGCGAGGAAATAGGCAAAGGTTTTAACCCAAGCTCTTTGGCAACAACTGTGACAGCCTTTTCGTCTATAAGAACTTCTTTTATATTTTCCTGAAGTGCAAGACAAATAGCAGAAGCTTCGCCAATACCAAGTCTTTCAGACAAAGAGTGTTTTAATCTATGGGGCTTTAGTTTTATAGTTTTAATAAATCCGCTGCTAGCAAGCTGCTTTATTTTGAGCGCGTTATTCTTTATCGATGGCTTTTCAGATAACAGACCGATTTCTACAACCTCTTTGTAAACTTCTTCAGATATCAGGATATTTTTATGAATTTCCTTTGCAAGTTCCATAAGGTCATCTATTTTAGAAAGAAAAATCAGCGGCGATGAGTTAGAAACAGCAGTCACAAAAACACCTATTTTGTAGCTTCTATAACAGCATCGACATCCAGTTTAAATGCAATCTTTTTTTCAGAGAGAAGCTCAGCCATTTCCCATACTGATATTTCTGCTATTTCAGCAGCCTTTTCAAGTGTAATATTTCCTTTTGAATATTTGCGTAAAGCAAGTTCTTTGAGTCTCTCCCTCATTCCTATATCCAGTACAAGTCTGGCTTCATCTGTCGCTTTTCTATTTTCAAGCATGGTTAGCTTCTCAAGCATGCGCTGAGCCTCTTCAGTAGTCCTTAATGTCAACAATTCGCTTTTTTCCATGATACCACCTGTTATATAATGTTATTTTTGTAAACATTTAAAGCAATTGTTACCCTCACAGGTTCGGGCTTCAAATTCATCAACCCAAACACTAAGAAGCGATTGCGGCAAGAGCTTCAGGTAAAGCCATATAATGAAAAAAGCAATGCTGATTTTGTTTTTATCAAAACTCAGATTTGTCCCAATTGGGATCGTAATACGCTTTGACACCAAGAAACACGCCATTTCTATTACTGCCTTCAAATTTTGCTCCGTATGGCCAGCTTAAAAGTTCTTTTACAACACTATCAACAGATCTTGGTCTTTCGCTATATCCATCATTGGCAACCAACCCTTCCCAACCAAATGAGGGTGCAAAAATTTCCAAAATATATCTGCATCAGGCAGTGTATCAGATGCCTTGCCTCTGGTTGATAGATTATATTTTTTAATAAATCCTCTTGGAACATACAAAACTAAATGTGGAACTGTCACTTCACTAATTGATGGATCACAACCACAACTTTCGCCTGCATATTCAAATTCTAAATGTCTTCTTTGCCTCACAGGAACGATATACTTACTCACTTCTTTTGCAATATCTATCATAACAAAAGTGTGTTTTTTATTCTTTATAAATTTACTGTATGCTCACCACCTTCCTTCACTTCAACTAATTTTTTCGAACACAACCCAGTATGATTTTCCATATCCTTCAAAAGTTTTTTTATGCCTTAATCCAAGTTCTGCTTGTTTTTCTTTATCAAACCAGCCCTTATATGGCCAACTATCCGGAAGCACACGAGATCCAATACCATTCCAAAAATCGTTAAATAAAATCATGCCGCCCTGCCTTATGTTCCTTGAAATGTTATGCATGGCCAATTTCTGTCCTTCTTCGCTTATCAAATATAAAACATTTTCACAAGAAATAAAGTCAAATGGCCCGTGTGACAACAAGTCGGCCGTTGCTATATCATCATTCATTAATTTAACCTCCCCAGAATCCAGTTTTTCACGGAATGATCCAGGGATTTCTGCCCGCCTGATTCCTGAATCAAAGTACCGCTGCTGCTGTCCGAACATATTAGAAAAAGGGGTCATTTCTAATCCCTCAACTAACTCATGAACAACATCATCGCGCTGACCCGTATACTTAAGCAACAAATTCCACCCATCCTTGATTGACTGCACACTTGAATCAGCGACAAAAACATTTCTTCGTTCATGCAAGTCGCCTATGACCTTAGGATCTTTGTCGATTACGGTCATTCTGTAGTCTCTTTTTTTGCTTTGAAGAAACCCTGAAATCAAATAAGGTTCAACAGGGCAATAAACTACTTTTGTATCAAGACCGGCCCCAACGACCAATATATTTATATCATCTTCAAAACGGGGCAAAACATAACGGCTCAGTGTTTTTCGTGCAAATTGTCCTCTACCAAACGATGTCTCAGAAGAGGTTTCAACTAACTCAGGAGCATAAGCTCTTCGCGCTTCGGCTACCCAAACAGGTTCTTGGTACATAAATGTCACTACTATATAATAGTATTATTTTATATTTAAAGATATTCGATGTTGAAAATCCTTATTAATGTCCCATAAACTATATTCTATAATATATGTATTTATTTCTGTCAAGAGAAACTTATATATATGGTCTCACTGGACAATAACAATCGAAAAATCATTATATAGTTTGTTGCTGCTAAAGAAGGCATGTCAAAAATTGTCATAAGAAACCCGGCTCTTATCAACATGCTGGTTTCCTCTATAGAAGTTTACAAGAAAGAAGCGTTAGGAATGCTTCTGGGCGTCAAAAGAGGCAAAACATACTATATCCGGTACGCAATCAATTTCCAGAAAGCCAAGAGGGGATATGAGTCCATAGATATAGACGACAGGACAGAAAAACGAATAAACAGCCTCCTTACAAGGGTCTCAAAATACCGCCTAGTGGGCGATTTTCACTCCCACCCGGACGGGCCGTATAAGTTAAGCCTCACAGACAAAAAAGACATGAAAGAAACAGCCACAGACGTGTCTGTACTGGTCGTAATCGAGAAAGGGTATAAAAAACCAAAGCGGTGGAAATACACAAACAGGCAGCTCCAAGGCAGCGTGGACGGGTATTATGTTACTGTTCAGGGATACGAGCATTCAAAAGGCAAAATAAAGAAAATTCCAGTAAAAGCGCCTTATGTCAAAAATCTCAACAGAATTGCCAAACTCCACCAGATGAGCAATTAATTATTAAAACTAAACGGATTTTTCGGAATAAGTTCAAAAGCTGCAAAAAACCATTAAGATTATTGAGGTAGAGGCGTCACAAAAAAAGCTTCAAATTTTCTGCGAACTCCTGGATATCGAACAACGCGCGCTAATGATTCTTTGTTCTCCCACATTGCTAGTGGCGGTATTTTTGCTCTATAATCCGCTTCATTAGCAAAAACTTCAACGCGCTCATGGCCATAAGTATCGAAGTCATTTCGTGTTCTTGCTATTGCTGTTTCTGGATTTTTTGCTTCTAATATGCCATGTCTTAATCCGGTTTCTTCGACGCGCGGACCATACGAAGCTTCGATTACGTAATATGCTGGCATTTGTATCTAACAATTTCTTATGGCAAAAAGCCTTAAAAACATATAAAACAAATGACAGTTATGACAGACGCAAAAGTTTTGAAAGAGCTTAAGGAAATAAGGTCAGAATTAGACTTTATCAAAACACACATGTTTGACCCAGATGCTATTATGACTACAGAAGAGTCCAAAAGATTTGAACAAAGCATGAAAGAACTGAAAGAAGGCAAAACAACTCCGTTTTCAGAACTAAAAAAAGAACTCGGGTTGTAGAGATATTTAACATCAAATTCTTTCCGCAGCAAAGAAATTTCTGAGAGATGCAGAAAAGCAAGTTGCTACCAGAATTATGGAAAAAGTAGAAAGCTTGGCAAGCTATAAAAAGGATCGATTTGAATTATAATGATGATTGGATCACTTCAAAAAACATCAAGAATTATAAAAGATAAAATAATGTCAGGAAGCGCAAGAATAGTCGATACTAGAATTAGAGTCAGGGACATAGTAGAAAAATATATCGTATTAAACGAATCTCCTGCCATAATTGCAAACGAATTTCGCATATCTGTTTCTGATGTTCATGTTGCGCTTGCATATTACTATGCTCATGTGGAAGAGATAGAGAAAGAAATAAGAAAGGACGAAGAATTTGTCGAAAAATTTAGAAAAGAAATGAGCACCCATGAAATTTCTAACCGATGAACATATAGAAATATCCATAGTAACAGCGCTAAAAGAACGAATAGATATAGTATCAATAGACGGAATAGGCAAAAAAGGGCTTAGCGATACGGAAATACTAGAGTTAGCAGAAAAAGATAAGCGGGCTGTAATTACCAGGGATTCTGATTTTCTTAGGTTGCATGCCAAAGGAGCAAAGCACTCTGGCATCATATTTATACCAAAATTTCTATCTGTTGGGAGCATAATAAAAGAGACTGAAGTCATTTGTTTGTTGTTCAAACCAGAAGATTTGAAAAATAACGTTGTTTTTCTGCCTCTGAAATGAATTTGTAATAAATCTGATTTTCTCAATTATATATTAAAACTAGTTTGAAATTTCAGATAAATTCAATTATGACGCTGTGCTTTTTATTGTTTCCAGCAAAATAATTTCATGGCAAGAGTTCTGGAAGTGAAAGACAGAAGCGGCAAACTCGTATATCTTACAGATGAAAGGTACAAACATATTCTGAAACACCCGGAAATGCAGAACAGCCTGCAGCTAATTGAGCAGACTGTTAAAAACCCGGACAAAATGGCGCAGTATTCCATTGACCCTGCTATAAGGCTTTATTATACACACCATAAAAACAGAAAATCGAAAGCAAGATATTTAAGGGTCGCAGTCAAATATTTGAATGGAGAAGGCTTTGTTATAACAGCCTACTTTGTGGTGAACATATGAAAATGAAAGGGCAAATGCAATTATATTATGATGAAGAAGGGGACTTTCTGGAGATAAATATAGGCGAATATACAGAAGGCTACTTCAAAGATGTAGGCGAAGGCGTAGCTGAAAGAATAGATGAAAAAACAGGTAAAGTGACAGGCATAGCTATTCTAAGCTTCAGGAAAAGAGCAGAAAAAGACATGAAGATCAACCTGCCTGTTAATATTGAAATAAGCAGCGCTGTTAAAGGCTGATTGTTGTTTAATATTCCTGCTTTGTTTTCTCATCAATAAATCCGACGAATATTTCTGTCATTTAAGAATCGGCCCTTTTTGCGTGATGCTTTTTATAAGTTCAGGGTTCCAAATCCAGACTATTCTGCCATCCTTATCTATTATTATTTTGTTCAGGCTTATCAGATAATCAAGTATCATGCAGAATGTCTGGTACATAACCTTTTTTGGCAATGCCTTCCATAATTCTGTTTTTGTTGGGTAGTATTTTAGTTTTTGGATAGTTTCTTCTACCATTATCACTGTATCCAGCCTTGGATAGTGCAAAATATCTGTTTTCATCATTTATATAAGTTTATATAACTATTTAAATGTTTTGTACAGGTATAAATTGGTTGATGAATAAAATTATTTTGACGCTTTTATCAGAAATCTGCTTTGTGTGAATATTAGTTTTTTATGTTTATCAATTCTATCTTGCAGCATAAGCAAATGATGCAAGTTCTTTTCAACATTAAAACCTTCAACAATCCAAGGAATAGATTTAAGAAAATAGACAATAGCTCCAACATATGGAATCTTTGCCCGTTGGAAAAACAAAGTTGTTCGAAATAGGCTTATTGAAAGAAACCATTAAGCCAGAAGATTTAATGAGTAAAACTGTAAAAGCCACAATAGCACAGTACAAAAAATGGTTTCTTTCAGAAATTGATAAATTCAAAATTAACCTCAGTGATATAGAAAAAATTATTGTTAAAATTGCATACAAACCCGGCAAATCATTTGGTGGATGTTATACCTGCAATGCAACAATTACAGCAAAAGGCAAATGTTATACAAAGAAAGTGATGTCAGGTTATTTATAAGCCATTTTTATAGTTTTGAAATAAATTAACATGCAAGATGGTTAATATGAAGTCAAATCCCAATGGCAAGAAGAAGGCTGTTTTTGATGAGCCTGAGCTGGAAGCTGCGTGGAAAAAATCCGCGGAACTGTCAAAGAAGCACCGCACTAAATTCAAATATTGACAAAGTCTGAAGCCTGCTGTATTTTCATTCTATTCTGCATGAATTATCTTTATTCTGACTTCTTTTTCGTTCGGCTCAAAAGTTATGTAATCGCCATCATGCGCGTTAAACTTCTCGACTATCTGCTTTGGCACTGTGATTATAAGCGAATCGCCGGATTTTCGTATTTTCCTGACCATGGGGCTTGTGCCTTTTATGATGTCATAGCGCATCATTTCAGAGCCTGGTATGTAAATCTCGCCGCATTTTACGCACTTCTGTACTGAAAGCTTAACGCCGTTCTTCACCAGCGATTCATCTTTCAATAAACCTCCGCACACACACTTTGTCATTTTTTTGACCGGCATAAACTTCACCTTTTCTCTTTTCCAATATGTTTCAGCAATATGCACTCATCCATATCAAACCAAACTACTATCCACACATCATTTCCTGCCGCAAGCCGTGATTCGTACCTGTTTTCCTTTCCCGAGACGAGCTTTTTTTCGCCCTCATCAATAATTTTGCAGGCGAAAAGCGTGTCCTTTCTATACTGATCAAGCTCGTCCCTTATGTGGATTGTAAAGCTTGTTGGCTTTCCGTTTATTAGTATGTTAAGCCATTCATCTAGTACAATTGCCACACATATCACTTTTTCTGTTTATATATATAT
>JACQNW010000073.1 GCA_016202845.1 Candidatus Aenigmatarchaeota archaeon | reverse complement strand
GCCCATCAACGCGTACAATATCGTCCATACAGGGCCAAAGACCCAGGAAGGCGGCGTGAACCATGGCTTCACGAGAGAAGCATACCACGCGCCTATTGCAGGAAAAGTAAAAACAGAGCCAACAACGCCGGCGAGATCAGCCACAACAACCAAGATGATTATTTAGGAGAGCAAGCTGCGCGAATTCTTTGCCAAGAAATATACATGCCAACAGCATAAGAAAAAGGATCAAGATGCCAGTGACGCTACTGACACTTCCTGCTGCTTTTTGGCATATTTTCCACTAGCTTGATTTATGTATCCCGTAATGCGCCCGTAAGGTATGGCAGGTCACTTATACTCACAAGACGGGCTAGTGGAAATTGCTAGCCCATCTTCATGTTTATAGTTCGATTCTTTTCTTACCACAAAAACCAATTCAACCGTTAGAACTAACGCTAAACCAACCAAACCCTGTTAGTTCTCTGACCTTCTTTCCAGGCTTTTGCAGCTTTGGATAAGTGTTCAGTTTGCAATACATGCTGAACACACGCCTGACATGCCTTGGAGAAATCAAAAGTTCTTGGGCCAGTTGGTTTTGTTATAGGGGGAATGTTTCTTGATATTATGGTGTTTTCAATCCTGGCCACAATTATTTACAAACGCATCAAAAATTCAAGAAAGAAATAGTGAAACTAAGCTTCCAATTCCTGTTTTTCCATTTCTTCATCTACTTCTTTGCTCGTTACGAGGTTGTTAATCTCTATCAAGTTTTTGACTATCGGACTTTCTGTGTTAAGCTTGTATAGCTTTGCGCGACCTACTTGCCTTGTTTCTTTCACTATCCCTTTCTCTACCAGTTTGAAGAAAAATGAGTGTAGTGTGTTCCAGCCTACTCCGCTTTCCTTTGCTATATCTGACAAAGAGTAGTCAAATTCTCTATAAGTCATAAGAAAGTCTAGAACTTTGATTAAAGGTGAACTCCCAAATGTCTCTACAAATGCTGTTTTGTCTTCCATGTTAATCACTACATTATTATGAAACGGAAGGTTTAAAATAGAGAATCAAGAAATGCACCACAATGTAAAAGTCGTAAGGGATGTGCAGTCATTACTTACACAAGTCTAAGGCGAGCGGATACTGCGGGTTCGACTTCACAATTTTCACGGAGAACCCGCAGAGGAGCTCGCCGCACATAGGAGGGTTATAAGGAACCTGAGGTTCCCTATTTCATCCTTTCAAATCAAAGTATAGCTATGAAAGAAGTTAAAGACGTGGATATGGAAAACCTGACTTTACTGATGATTTATCTTTCTTCATGGGATGAGAATCTGAAGAAAGAATTTGGGGAAGAGCCTGTATTAAGGGCTTGGAAAGGATTTACGTTTGAAATCCTTGACGAATTGAACAAGAAAGGACTGATTTCTGGCTCAAAAGGACGCAAATCGGTTTACCTAACTGATGAAGGAATAAAGAAAGCAAAGGGTTTGCTTGGCAGAATTCAAGAAAGCGGCGGTTTGTTTCGATGACAAAAGGAAAGTGCTTCTATTGTTCTGGGGAGTTTAAAGATTCGGTTATGGGCGCGCATCTGCAGTCATGCAGTTTCAGGCCAAAATCCGCCAACAATGAAAAGAAAGATTACGGTTTCCTGATAAAAGCAACCGGGAAATACAGGAAAGGATATTGGCTTTTTATCGAAGTAAAAGATTTTTCCACTCTCGAAGATCTCGATTCCTTCTTACGCGATATATGGCTGGAATGCTGTGGGCACCTAAGTTGCTTCAAGATTAATGGAGTTCAATTCTATAACAACAAAGAGACTGTACACGAACTTGGCGGTACGACTATGAATGTATCATTAAAAAAAGTCTTGAAAGCGGGTACTGCTTTTCAGCACGAATACGATTTTGGCAGCACTACGCAACTCACGCTGCAGGTTATGGCCAACCTTTATACTCTGCAGGGGAGCAAGTCGCCTGTAAGACTTGCTGCAAGAAACAACCCGCCTAAATTAAGATGTGCGTCGTGCGGCAAAGCATCAAAATACATTTGCGACGATTGCGTTATGAATGGAGAAAAAGGTTATTATTGTGAGCCGTGCCTGGAAAAGCACCCGTGCGGCGGTAACATGGCATTGTCTATCTCCAACTCACCGCGCATGGGCGTGTGTGACTATTCCGGACCAGATGATGAGAAATGAGATTGCACGTAAGGTATGGCAGGTCACTATTTTTCATTTCAGGGTGGATGAAGCTTATGAAAATAGATCCAAAGAACATGAAGAAAGAAGGCATGACAGGAAAGATGGTAGCGCACTTTATTGCAACTCTTGTTATGACGTTTGTCCTAGCGCACGCGATAACATTCATGCAACTTACGGCCGTGACAGACTCATTGATGCTCGGATTTTTCATCTGGCTGGGCTTTTTCGCAACAGCGATGTTGGGACAGGTTTTATGGGAAGGCAAGCCGGCAAAACTTTATGCAATAAACATTCTGCATTATCTGGTCGTGCTGCTAGTCGCTTCGGCAATTTTAGCAGTAATGTGATAACCTTTTGTTTTTATTTTTACAAAAATCAGTATTCTCTTAGCGTATCTGCCAGTTCTTTGTCTTTTGTTATGAAAACAATCATCTTGGACTTTTCGCTTAGCAGCACCTCTGTCATGGAATTAATGTCAAAATCTTTTGCCTTGGAATTTACAAGATGGTCCCATTCATCCCGCGATTTTTTCGACATTCGTATATCAAAAACATAATCATTGTTTATCACCATCATGCCGTTTGTGGGCGTTTCAAATCCCAGCTTCACCTTCACCCCGAGTTTTTTCCAGTAATTTGCAGCCCAGTTGTCAAAAGGGGTTGAGCTGTTGGATACGATAGTCCAGTTGCATTTTGACATGATTTTTTTCAGTTTTTTGTAATCATCCCCGGAAACTGCGAGAGGCGGCGATGATATTACATGGCGGCAAAAAAATACAAAATCAACCTTGCCTTCTGTTTCTATTAGTTTTTCCAGGAAACCAAAGTGGAATTTTATGAAGTCAATTGGGGTTTTGAATACAAGCTTTTGCACAGTTTTTGTCTCGCCCGAATTGTTTTCATAATCTTTCTTTACACGCTGGCCGAATTCATTCATTTTGTTTATCCAGTCTGCATGAAGCTGGTAGCCATTTTGATTTTTAATTATAGTGTTTTGTTGCAGCAACTCTTTCAAAGCTTTGTGTGTTGCCTGGTACGAAATAGACAAATTATGGCTTTTTGTAATTGTATAGTAGATTTTTCTCGCTGACAAAGGCCATTCTTTTGAAAGTATTTCTATTATTACTTCTTTTGTAGATTTGTTGTTGTATATAGGCATGAAATTAATTATTTACAGGCTTTAAAACTGGCTAATCGTCCAGTTTTTTATGAGGTCTGCGACGCTCTTGTTATTGTTTACAACGACAAAGATCCTGCAATTTTTATAAATTATATCTTTATTGAGCTTTGCTATGTCGATGTCAGACAGACCGTTTATTTTGCTGTATATAGTTTCCATACTTTCTAAAAGTCCTTGCGGATAATGAAGGTAATAAATATTATCCCCAATTACCACTATATCAAAATTTGATGTGCAATGAAAACCTATTTTTACTTTTATTCCATAACTCTCCCAATACCTTTTCATAATTTTGTCAAAATTTGAAGACTTATTTGCCAGAACATAAAATTTAGTATTTTTCGCAACAGCTTTAAGCCTTGCTTCTTCCTCGCTGCGCATAAGCAGGCAGTTCCATATATGAACACCATGAAAAATAACAGTCCTGTTGCCAGATTCTGCTACATTCTTTTCTAATTCAGGTAGAAATGACATGTACGCCTCAAAGAGGGAGTTGAACTCGTATTCGAATAAAACTTTCGGCTTTACAGGATTTTCATAGTCCTTCTTGATTTTCTCCCCAAATTTATTTATCTGGTTTATCCAGTTATTATTGAGTTTGTACCCATCATTGTTTTTAGTTATTATATTTTGCAAAGACATTTCTTTCAATGCTTTGTGCACAGCCTGATATGTCACGCTAAGCTGGTATGTTTTTGTTAGTTTGTTGTAAACAGATCTTGCAGGCAGTGGCCATTCGCTGGATAAAATTTCTATTATAAACTGCTTTGTTGGATTGTTGCCCAGTGTAGGAGTGTTTTGTTGAGGCATATGAATATGGTTGGCTAAGACTTTATATAATATCAATAAACCTGCAGGTTGATGTCTTCTCAACCGGGTATTTATCTGTATAGCAAATAACTATATGATATGACAGTTAAAAATATGGCTGTTGCTGCAATTTTTATCATCGCCTTTGTATTTGCAACCAATGCTTTCGCTGCAAATTTTGTTGCTAGTGATGTTGTTCAGGTAGTGAATACAGGCTCTACAGGCTTGAAGGTCAGGGACGGCTCCTGTTTGAGCGGTTATTGGGATGGCACAAAAAAATATGACGGTAGCAGGGGTTCTGCATTGTCAGGACCTGTATGGTGTGATGGTTACAATTGGTGGAAGATACGATGGGAAGACGGCCGGGAAGGATGGTCGGCAGATGGCGATTCATCAACAAATTGGCTAACAAAGGTCTTCGTATCTGCGTCAACGAAATTTTCTATAGGTGACAAAGTTCAAACAACAACAGGATTGAATGTAAGGACGTCCCCGCCTGATTTGTCTGTGATTACAACAGTGTCGTCAGGCGCTCAAGGCACTGTTCTGGACGGCTCGTTTTACGGCGTGCCAAAAAGCAGTTCTGGTTTTTTCCATTTTTGGAAGGTTGATTTTGGAAGCGCAACAGGTTGGGTTGCTGAGAATTATATAAGCAAAATATCAGCGTCGGTCCCTGGCGCGCCTCAAAGCTTAGGAGCATCAGCTGGCGATAGTTATATTGATCTGTATTGGTCTGCCCCGTCAAGCGACGGAGGCTCTGCAATATTATATTACAATCTTTACAGGGGAACATATTCTGGCGGGGAATCTTATTACACAAATATTTATGGAACGTCATTCAGGAACACAATTGTTACAAATGGAATAACATATTATTACAAAGTTACTGCAGTTAATTCAGTCGGGCAAGGCGGATATTCAAACGAAGTCAGTGCAACACCTCAGGGAGCTCTTCCAAACCCACCATCACTTGTTAGCCCTGATGATGCCGCAACTCTAAGCACTACAACGCCTGCATTTTCATGGAACTCAGTCTCCGGCGCAGACCAGTATGGTCTTTACGTCAGGGACACAAATACAGGAATATTAGTATTTGACAGCCAACGAGACGGCTATTATATATCAGGAACGTCATTCATGCTTCCTTCAGGAATTTTACAGAACAGCGGAAATTACAGGTGGAACATGCGCTCCCATAACAGTGCAGGATGGGGGACATCATTTTCAACAGCTCGCACTTTTTCAGTGAGCACGTCACAGCCTCCGGGCCCGCCAACTCACGTATCGCCTTCAGATACTTCTACAGTAACAACAGCAACGCCCACATTCAATTGGAATGCCGGGACAACTGCGCAATCCTACGGTCTTTATGTTCGCAATTCAGATACTGGCGCATTGGTTTTTGACAGCGAAAGAGATGGGTACACGATTACAGGGACGTCTTTTACTTTGCCAATTTCATTGGCAAATGGAAATTATCGCTGGAATATGCGGGCCTTTAACAGCGCCGGCTCAAGTAGTTTTACTTCTGCATGGACGTTTGTAGTTTCGGTAAGCACCACAGGTCCTCCATCTGCTCCGCAAAACCTTGTCGCAACAGCCGGCAATTCAAAAGTTGATCTTTCTTGGGCTGTTCCTTCAAGCGACGGAGGCTCTGCAATAACAGGATATAAAATTTATCGTGCGCCAGCAATTGGTCCTGTTGCTTATATTGCTACAGTTACTGGCAGATCATACACAGATACAGGACTTACAAACGGCAATACATACCGCTATGCAGTGAGCGCTGTAAATTCTGTTGGCGAAAGCGCACTTTCCAG
>JACQNW010000077.1 GCA_016202845.1 Candidatus Aenigmatarchaeota archaeon | reverse complement strand
CTTTACATCATATATATTATTCATCAAAGTAACAGACAGTAAATATATTTAAACGGTATCTGCTGAGATGTCGTAAGGACATCTGGTTAGGTCAGTCTTCAAAATTTCCTAGTGTTTTGACGCCAAGGGCGTCGGTTCATTAAGTTTTAAAAGATTCTCCGATTCAGTATGACAATGATGTACCAATTCAGTAAAACATCCTGTGTTGCTATATGCACACTAAACAGCGATTTAGACATACCTTTAGATAAGGTTGCGGCTGTTGGAAAGTGTTTTACAGAGAATCTTGGAGTAGAGAAAGTAGTCAAAAAAATCATATCCAACAATAAAATAAGATTTTTGATCTTGTGCGGAGAGGATGTAGAAAAAAGAAAACCCGGAGAAGCAATAAAATGCCTGGCAGAAAACGGGGTGGAGGAAAACGGCAAAATAATAGGTGCAAAAAGCCTCATGCCTTTTATCAAAAACTTGACTGCCTCTGAAATCTATTATTTCAGGAATCAAATAACTGTCGTTGATTTGATAGGAGAAAAAGATGTTAGCTCAATAATCAGGAAAGTTTCTGAGCTTGATAACAAAAATCCTGGACAGTACGACGGTCCCATGTATACAAGTAAAGAGATACCCGTCATAGAGGCCGGATGGGACTACAGGAAAGAGTGGACTGTAGATGAAAAATATGATGAAAACTGGTTTGTAATAAATGTTTCTGATGGAAAGATAATAGCAGACCATTATACAGGATACGGCGAAGAAACTCAGCAATGTTGCAAGATAATCGGCAACAAAGCAGAGGAAATAGCTGCCGAAATAGTAAAAAGAGGGAAAGTAACAAAGATGTATCATGCCGCATATTTGGGAAAAGAGCTGCAAAAAGCAGAAACAGCATTGAATCAAGGCAAAAAATACGTGCAGGAAGATTCTTATGAAGACTTCCAAAACATCTGATTTAAACTTTTTTATTTAAACTTTGGTTGATGAAAAACCCAAAATTGTCTGTTATAATACCTGCTTATATGGAAGGCAAAATGCTAGAAACAAACATACCTATTATACACAAAGAAATTGGAAGTTTTGAGAAGAGTTTTGAATTAATTGTAAGTTCTGAAGGAAATGACAATACGCCTACTGTAATGAAAATCTTGATGAAAAAATATAAGAATCTCAAGTTTATTTACAGCCAAAAAAGGCTTGGAAAGGGCGGGGGCATAGAAAACGGATTAACGCAGGCGAAAGGACTCTACATAATTTTCATGGATGCGGATCTTTCTGTTCATCCTTCATACGCAAGAAATATAATCCCCCTGCTTCAAAAATATGATATTGTTGTGGCCTCCAGATATAATCCAATATCGAAGATCAAAAGGTCAAAAACAAGGGCTTTCCTTGGCGCAAGCTACTCTGTTTTTGTAAAAATAATATTAAGAACTGGTGTACGTGATAATCAATGTGGATTCAAAGGGTTCAAAAGACAAGTCCTTGAGAATATTAGAGGAAAAATAAAAAACAAAGGGTGGTTTTGGGATACAGAAGTAATGTTCAGGGCACGGAAATTAGGATATACAATAACAGAGTTTCCCATATCATGGTATGAAAGAGAAGAAAGCAATGTGCACGTTATGGACAATATTTTTGAGATGTTTTTTGCTGTTATCCGTCTTTACATCAGAAGCCTCTTCAAGAAAAACAATTATTAATTGCCCCATCCGAACTTCCGCTTTATCATGAGCTCCAGTAACTTCACGCTTGCTGTTTTTTCAAATTTATGCTTTTCCCAGTTTTTCTTGTAGCGATTTGAAAGTGCCTGAATGAAAAACTTTGGCACAGGAGAATTTCTCAAAACCTGTGAAAGGCGCTTTCCATCAACAAACTTGGAAGTGTACATTATTGATTCATAAAGCTCAAGCTTGTCCTGAATCCACGGCGTGTATGTATGCTGCCTGCTAAAAGCTATCCATCCTTCCAGTGTATGGGGAACTTCAAATCCGTTCTCGACTGCGTAATCGAACAACGGAGCGCCTAGGTAAGGCGTGAATATGTAGAATTGTGTTATATGAGCATTTGGATTTTCCTTGATAATCTGCAATGCGAGGTCCACAGTCTCCATTATTTCTTCCTTTGTTTCACTTGGAAATCCCATCATGAAATTATAAAACGCCTTGATGTTCGTCTGTGCAAGCTTCCTGTTGGCTGATATTATTGCAGACCTATCTTCGGCCTTATTTACCAGCTTCAATATCCTGTCGCTGCCGGATTCTATTCCCGGCTCAACAACACGCAACCCGCCCTCCTCTAGTTTTTTCATGTCTGTTATAAGCATGTTGTCCATGCGCGCCTGCATCGACCATCCAAATTCTCCGTTTATTAATTCTGCAATTGTTTCTGCACGCTTAGGGTTTGACGTGAAGTTTTCATCATAAAATTTAACAACATCTATTTTGTATTTTCTGGCCATGTTTTTCACACGCTCATAAGTCAGTTCTGCTGTCATAGACCGCCATTTGCCTTTTGCAATGCCAGCTGTACTGCAGAATTTGCATGTATAAGGGCAACCCCTAGATGAAATAAATGGTAAAGTTCTTTCGCGTGTAGAAAATGCTATGCCGCCCGCCTTAACGTAGTTTTCGACATTTACCAAATGGTAGGGCAATTCTGGTATTTCATTAGGATCTGGTGATGGAGCATGTTCTGTGAACTTTACATGACTGTTTTTGTACGCAATTCCATTGACAAAATCCATTTCACGCTTGCCATTGACAGCCTCCATGAATTCCTTCATTACAAATTCACCCTCTCCAATGACTATGGCATCTATAAGCGGATGCTGAATAGTTTGCTGGGGCATCAGTGTTGCGTGAACACCACCCCAAAGAACTTTTGCCTTTGAATTTTCTTTCGTGAACCGCGAAGCTTCAAGCGCATATTTTATTTGTGTCCCAGTCATAGACGGTATCAATACTATAGATGGCTCCTTGGAAAGTTCTGATAAAAAGTTCCTTTCAAAGTTTTCATCTACGCGCTGATCTAATATTTTTACTTCATAATCCTCGTGTACTGCAGACACTGTAGAAATAAGGCCCAGTGGCAGCTCCACAGAAGCATTCTTTATATCAAATCCTGTTTTTGGATAAATCGCCAATATGTCAGCCATATTTGATATTAACTGTGTTGTTTTTTAAAGTTAATAATTTGGTACTAAATTTGTCAGCTATAACCAGTGCCTCTGAAAGTATGGTTATTGCCAATAGACTGACGATAGTCCGCTAAGCGAAATCACAAGACCTACTTTCACTTTCGGAGGCACTCATAACGTATTAAGCCTTTTCAATGCTTAGTTAAATCAGGTGTCCCAATGAGAGTTCTACTTATATCCCCCCCGCAAACGCTGAAAGAAAGATACGCACATAACGTAGGCGATGTCGGAGGTTTTCTGCCACCTTTAGGTCTTTGCTACATGGCTGCTGTTTTGGAAAGAGCAGGCCACGAAGTACGTATAATGGATTGCCCTGTCAACAACTATGTGGCAGGCGAGATACTTACAGAAATAGAATCTTTCAAGCCTGAACTTGTTGGCATAGCTGCAATAACGTCGCTGGCTAGCGTTACCATAGAACTTACTGATTTGATAAAACGACAATATCCTGAAGTCACTGTACTTTTAGGCGGACCTCATGCTACAATAACCGCAGACGAATTGGCAGAAAAAACTGCTGCAGATATAATAGTAAGGGAAGAAGCAGACAATGTAATAACCGACATTGTTGACGATCTTGAAAAGTACAAGCAGATAAAAGTAGTAGAGGCAGGCAAGGTGAAAGATCTAGACAGCTTACCATTTCCTGCGCGACATTTGCTTGGTAATTTGAATAAATATTCTTCTTTGCCAAATACTTACAAAAAAGACCCTCATTGTTTTCAAATGGTTACAAGCAGGGGGTGCCCTTTTACCTGCACTTTTTGCTTTGATGCAAAAGGTTTTTTCAGACAGCGCTCTGTAAAAAACGTCATGGAAGAAATAAGGTCACTGAAAGGCAAATACAATATAAAGGAAATTGCTTTTTGGGATGACATACTCACACTAAACAAAAAGTGGGTATATGATTTTTGCGCTGAAATGGGAAAGGAGAATATTGTATGGTCTTGCTATACAAGACTGGATCTCATAGATGAAAACCTGCTCAAAGCGATGAAGAACGCCGGCTGCTGGAACATATTTTTTGGCATAGAATCAGGCGCGCAGGAACTGTTGGACAATATAACGAAAAAAATGACTGTAGAGCAGATGAGAAATGCTGTTAAAATTGTCAAAAAGGCCGGTATAGAAATCCGAGGTTCTTTCATGCTTGGTTTGCCTGGAGAGACGCCAGAGCTTGCCAGACAAACAATAAAATTTGCAATAGACCTTGACCCAGATTATGCACAATTTTCTTTGACAACGCCGTATCCTGGAACCCAGTTGTGGAATACTTACGAGCAATGGGGAACTCTTGACAAAAATGCGCTGGATGAGTATCATGGCTGGTCGCCTGTTTTTGTTCCGCATGGATACAATAGCAAGGATGAGCTAATGGCCATGCATAAAGAAGCTTTCAAAAAATTCTACATGAGGCCTAAGTACATAATAAGAAGGATCAGCAAAATCAGAAGCGTAAACGATCTGAAAAGGAACATGAAAGGCATGAAAGTTGTAAAAGCGTTTACTTAGCTAGCTGTTTCATGGCATCGCTTATTGAAATAAGAAACTGTTGGAGGAAAGAAGAACAATTGACAAAGAAAACGCTTGGGAAAAAGAAAATAATATTATTTTAAGAAAGAAAGTTCATTTCTTACCTAACTGCAATAGTAAATTTTTTGCAACAATACGCCTTTTTTAACAACGCTTTTCTTCAATTCACATGAGTGCGACTTAATGAAATCGTCTATAACCACGTTCTCTGGCGATGGCAACGAAGAGCCCAGGCCTGTGTAACCCTTCAGAACACATGTGGGCAGCTTTGTTTCATTTGCGTACTTTGTAACATTTCTGTGATACGGCGCCAATATGAAATGGTAATATGAGTCTGTATAGACAGCCGGGCAATTTTCTTTTATATATGATATTGATTCTTTCATGCCTTCTGACTGGAATAATTCAGGCTCGTATTCTAATACATTAAAATTTTTGTAATAAATATAATCCGTATGAACTGCAAAAGCCGATGTCGCCAAAACTACTAAAAAAATCGTAAGCATAACCGTAGCAATCTTTTGGGATTTTATAAAATCTATACAGCGTGCGGCAATTATTGCTATTAGCGGTATGACTATTGCCAAATAGCGGTATGTAAAGCCCCACTTTTGTGCCCATAACAAAAGCATGAAAACTACCAATGATAGAAGAATCATTTTATCGATCTTTTTGGGCTTTTTGATTATTGCAAAAAGACCTAGGAAGAATGCCGCCAAGAAGATTATATTTTCCTTCATCAAGAAGAATAAAAAGTACCCGAACGGCATGGAAAGCACTCCTCCTATCTGGGACGATGCAGATCTTTTACCTAAAACCAAAATTATCTGGGGTATAGAAGGCGTTAGATGGTTTGTATGAAGGCCGTCGGAAAATTCCACGCTTAACGTTATGTCTGTTTTAACTGGCACCAGTGAATACGGCCATATCAAGAAAAACAACACGACAGCAACTATCAACGACTTCAGCAGGAAATTGTCTATTGTAATAGAAAATTGAGGCTTGCGCCTGAATGAAATATATTTGTATGTGACCGCAATCAAAACTATTGAAGCAATTGCATAAAACATGGTGAATTTTATTAGCATGCCAAGCGCTACTGTTGCGCCGAAAAGCAAATAATTCTTCTTCCTGTTTTCTACAAAATCAAAAAAATAGTAAAATGCCAGAAGGAAAAAGAAACTCGTTGCTGTTTCTAGCTGAACATAGCGCGACATCTGAAGATGTATAAAAGAAAACGCAATAAATATCGTTGAAAGAAGAGCTATTTTCTGGCTGTAGAATTTCTTTGCAAAGAAATAGGTCATGACTACCGCAAGCATTCCGAAGATTGCAGGAAACAGGCGCAGCGCTGTTTCTGAAAAACCTGATATTATCAAAATCAAGGCCAAAATGTATTTTGACAGGGGCGGGGTGTCGAAAATATAGAAACTTTTTACTATGTTGCCTGAAGCATAGTCCCTGGCAGCTTCGTACAGTTCCACTTCACCTGGACCGAGTGTCTCATAATCAAGCATTGATAAACGCAGGTAAGCTGCAAGCAAAAATATTGCTATAAATACAACTGCATAAAGAACGTTTTGATTCCACGCTTTGCTTTCGTATTTCATGCTAAAAATGTTCATGGAAAGGCATTAAAAAGAACTTATAATTACAGTTATTGTTCTCCTTTTTGTACATCGGGGAAAAAGAACCTTATTTTTTAACCAAATAATTCCCTATGGCAAGGGCGTCCATGCCAGTGCCGAAGAAGCAGCGGACAGCGTCTTCAGGCCTGCAGACAACAGGCTCACCCTTTACGTTGAAGGAGGTGTTGATAACGACGCCGTGCCCGATTTCTTTCTTCAGGTTTTGCAGTAATTTGTAATACAGCGGGTTCTGGCTTCGCCTGACGGTCTGGGGTCTTGCAGTGCCATCTACATGAACTACAGCAGGGATCTCTTTCTGCATTTCTTTTTTTACATGAAAGGCAAGGATCATAAATGGTGATTCTTTATCGCTGGAAAAATACTTTGCCCTGTCTTCATACAATATTGAAGGGCAGAACGGCCTCCACGGCTCTCGATGCTTAACCCTGCTGTTCAATATATCTTTCATCTTGGGATTTGTGGGATTTGCAAGAATGCTCCTGTTGCCAAGAGCCCTGGGTCCGCCTTCCATGCGTCCCTGGAACCATCCTATTATCTTATCCTTGGCTATCAATTCTGCAGCCTTCCCTGCTATATCTTTATGGAATTCATAATCAACATCACACAAATCCAGCACTTTCTTTATCTGTTCGTTTGTGTAACCCGGGCCGTAGTAGATGTGTTCCATCTTGTCAAACTTGTGGCCGTCCTGCATTGCAAGCCAGACAGCGGCTCCGATGCTGCCGCCAGCGTCGCCTGCTGCAGGCTGTATAAAAACATCTTTAACATAACCTTCCTCAACAAGGCGCCCGTTTGCAACACAATTGAGGCCTATCCCACCGGCAATGACCAGACTATCGGCCTTGTATTGGTGTGCCATGTGTATCATGATTTTTTCCAGGGTTTCTTGTATTGAAGCCGCCATGTTTTTATGCACTTCTTCCACAGGCCCGTATCTGCGTGTGCCGAATTTTTTTTCTATATCCTCTGGCTCTGTTTTTGAATAGAAAGGCACGCTTCCATTTGTGGGCCTTGCAAATTCTGAAAGGTCGTGAACAGGCTTGCCATAAGGCGCCAGACCCATTACAGTTCCCTCGCCCTCAACTGCATCAAATCCAAGCCACTGTGTAAAGCGTGAATAAAAATAACCCAGAGAATGATCGCTTTCAACAAGCGTGTTAAAATCACTGCCGGCAAAATTACCTAAAAGCGTGGACGTCCTTTCGCCTACAGCATCCAAGTTAAAAGATACCCCGCTTTGCAAACCCGACAATGGAAAAGAAGAGAATGCATGCGCAAGATGGTGCGCCAAATAATACTGTTTTGGATCTGCGCCAAAGTAGAACTTGACCAGTCTTGTCATGTTCCTCATGTTTTGTTCTGATATCCTTGCACCTATCATCTTCCTTGGTGTTGGGGCGCCCCTCTTGAATTTTTTAGGATCAAAATTGAACCCTACAACCACATCGCTGATCTTAATGCCCGCAAAATCCAAGCAATATTTTATCGCATTGCGCGGAAAAAGGGAAAACGAATGCTTATATCTGTTAAACCTTTCTTCTTCAGCAAACGCTAGTATCTTGTTGTCCTTAATCAAGCACGCCGACGGATCGTGCCCCCATCCTATTGGAATTGTAAGCCCAAGATAATATGCCATAATTATGACCATACAAAGACAGCGCTGCGCGCGCCATTTTCCTCTTTTCAATTGACAGTAAAGTTTTTATACGAACCACAAAGAATAATTATTTTGGCTCTTTAGAAATCCTGTGTAAAATCACTGGCGTGAGCAGCATTGCCTTATGGCATGTATGGCAGTCCATCTTTACTCTTCAAACAAGCTTTTCATAAAGCCTGAAATATTTCTTTGACTGGTTTTTCCAGGAATATTTTATTGCGCATTTTCTTGCTGCAGCAGACATCCTGCCCCATTTTTTTATTATAGTTTGTACCGCCTCTGCATAATTTTCAGATTCAAATCCGTCAATTACAAAGCCTTCACGAGACGATTTTATTATTTCAACATTTGAGTTGCTTGAAACCACTAATGGAAGGCCGGAAGCAAGCGCTTCAAGAGGTGCTATTGGGTGGGATTCGTATTTCGAAGGAAATATCAGAAAATCTGCTTTTTTGTAAACAATTGACATCTGGCTCGGCGGCAATCTTCCAAGGTAAATTACTTCATTGTCGTTTTTATCAAGAATTCCGACAACTATAAGTTTTAGATTCAACATCTTAACAGCTTCGATAGCTATATCCAATCCCTTCAGGTCCGGATTTGTCCCTACCCATGCACCTACAGGTATCTTATTATGAATTTTACCCATAGGATTAAACTTCTCTATGTCGACGCCATTGTAGATCGTACGGGATTTCACGCCATACTGTTCAAATACAGACTTCTTTACATAATTTGAAACAGAGGTATTTATGTCGGCATATTGAACTATCAACCTTTCCATACTAATACTTCGTTTACTAAACAGCCTTTTCCTAAAGCCAGACATAACTGCAAAATAATTCCCCCAAGTCCCGTGCGATGTATGTATCACAGGCAGTCTGGTTCCATTTTTAACAAGAAAATAAGATGCATTATCATGCGAATGCACAAGATCAAAACTTCCATTCCTTATTTTCTTTTCTACATGCCTGTATGCACGCAAAGAAGCTATAGGATTTTTGTAGCGCTCATAGGCAAAAACATTCTCTACTTCAAAACCTGCTTTTTTTGCCTGTTCCATTATATTGAAGGCTACATTTTCCACTCCTCCTATGGACACAGCTGGTGTTGTAGTAACAAAACAGATACGCATAACTAGAAATAAAGCAATAGAATTTAAAATACACTTACTG
>JACQNW010000065.1 GCA_016202845.1 Candidatus Aenigmatarchaeota archaeon | reverse complement strand
TTTATACATATAATATTTCGCTCTCCAAAAATGGAGAACTTAAATTAGGTTTAAGACTTATCGCTCACATAAATTAGTGATGGACACATCAGTACTGGAAGACTTGGGATTTACAAATGCAGAAATAAAGGTATACATTAGCTTGCTTGAGCTGGGGACATCCACTGCAGGCCCTATAATTGAAAAATCAGGCCTGCAAAGCTCAGTTGTTCATATGACACTTAACAGATTGGTAGAAAAAGGGTTTGCCACTTTTGTAAAAGAGGGACAAAGAAATCATTATCAGGCTTCTGATCCAAAACATATCGAAGATTATATTGAAGACAAAAAGGATCAGTTTCATGCTATTCTGCCTCAGCTTTTATCCAAACAATCCATGGCAAAAGAAAAGCCTGAAACAATAACATTCAGATCATTTAAAGGAATTAGAGAAATGCTTCAAATTCTGCTAGAAGCTGGGGGTAAGAGACATCTTACAATAAGTTCTTCTAAAGAATCTTTGAGGATGGGAGAAGAATGGTGGAAATCATACCATAGAAAACGCGCAGCTAAAGGCATAGATGCCAGTTTGATATTCAATGAATCGCTAAGGTCATGGTCTGCTGAAACAAAATATAATAAAACAGAAGTTCGCTATACTAAACAAGGTTTTGAACCTTTAACTGAAACTATAATTAGAAATGATAAAGTAGGGATTATTATTTGGTCGGAAAAACCATTTGGAATACTTATACATAACAAGCTTGTTGCAGATTCGTATGAAAAGTTCTTTCAGTTGCTTTGGAAGCAGGCAAAACCTTAGCGTCGTCTGCTGTAGGAATAGTATGTCAGTCCGCCCAGGACTACAAATGCAAAAACAGCCAGTCCGATTATGTAATTTGCATTTGATTCTGTGGCAAATCCTGTTGGTACGTTAGCGCCCTTCTCTGGTTTTGTTTCATTCTCAGTTTGTTCTGTGGGTATTTCCTGACTGGACTCAATTACAACAGGTTTTGCAGGCTCTTCCTTTGCTATAGTTGTATTTTTAGTTTGTTCAGGCTCTATAATTGGTTGCGGCGTAGTGACTGGAACGTATTGAGCGTCACTGCTGGAAGATCCGGAACTTCCCGCTGAGCTGGATGAAGATGAACTGCTTGAAGGGGTGGAAGAAGGTAAAGACACAGTAAAAGAAATAGATGTCTGGTTCGTATTGCCTGAGCTGTCATTGGCGTAAAGAGTAAATGTATTGGAACCGCTTGCAGCAGTCAAAGTTATGTTTCCACAACTCCCAATAGTGCTGATAATTCCGTTTAGACTATACCAACATGTATCAAGTTCCATATTGTCGCCTGCATTGTACAACAGTTGAACAGATGTTAACGTATATGTTGTCGAAGCAGGTGAGTTAATTACTAGCTCTGGCGCCTGTGTGTCAAGCACGGCAGCAGCTCCTGAGAATGACGGGAGATAAACTGAAGACGAATTAATGCATGGAAGATTTGAACGATTATTATCGCATGTATTCATGATCCTGCTGTAAGTAAAGTTGTCTTTTGTTCCATTTAGGTGGAAGAAAATCCTGCCAGCATTAGTAAAATAAATGCTTGCATTGTATTTACCCTTTTCAACCAGGTCAAAATCCACCCACACCTTCTCAGAAGCAATGTTTTTGAATGGAAGAGTGATATTTTGTGTTGTATTCAAAGTACCGTTAATGTCATTTCCAAGAAAATCAAATATATTTACTATTATAGAACTGACATTGAATTTTATTTTGTATTTTTCAAACGAAAGAAGCCTGCTCTTGTTTGCTGCGCTGCCTGTGGAGTTTAGCAGTTCGAAAACATTTTCAAGATTGTTTATGATATTTTCCTTATTTCTGAGCACATTTACAACAACCCAGCGGGTCTGGGAGACATTTTTCTGACCTGAACTGTCATTTGCATAAAGTCTGAAAGTGTAATTGCCATCATCAAGATTATTTTTTACAATAATCCTGTTTAAAGTATTTCCTGGAACTGTTTCATTTGTGCCGTTCCACTCCAATGTGAGAGTGTCAAGATCCTCCACGCTAGTGTTTATTGTAACAGAGTTTGAGAAATAATATATTTCATTGTTCGGGGTAGGGGAGTTAAGTTCTATTCTCAAAGAAGTGTCTACAGTGAAGCTGATATTTTTTGAAGCAATGTTGTTGTCGTCATCAGTGCAATAAACAAATATTGTATGCGAGCCCTGGGTTATATTTATGAATTGGAAAAAATAGATTCCTGTAGTTTCAAAAAATGAAGTGCTGTCCAGAGTGGCATTGCATGTAGAGTTCTTGGAAATGTCATCTATCGATGAAAAAGTTAGGTTCAGTGTTTCGTTATTATAAGTTTTGTTAATGAGATAATATATTGTTATGTTAGGCGGAGTAGTATCTGTGAAATTTTCTGATATGGCATTGTCAGAACCAATAAAGTAGCTGACAGAACTGTTACCTTTGTTCTTAATTTGTATTGTCCATGAACCTGAAGTTAAATTGCTCAATGTTATGTTTTCGCTGGAGTTTGTTGTTGACAATGTTTCTGCCGTATTGGTAAAAGCCCTGATGTCCAGATCATTATTCATATAGTCAAAATCCATAATTAGTGAAAGGGAATTGTTTGTGATATTAACAGTGAAGTAGGAAGTTTTTTGATCTGCAGTTCCGAATCTTGTATAAAGCCTGTCTCCAATTGGATTGTTCGATGCAATTGCATAGACTTGGGAAGAATTCACTGTTTTTGGCCTTACAAGAATTTTCCACCTTCCGGAAGAATTTGTATTATTATATTTTATAATTTCATCTGTGTTGTTTACAGAGGTTGAATTGGAAACAAAGTTTCCGTAGGGATCAATAAGATAGAAGTCCAGATTGTTGTGCAAAGAATAATCTTCTGGCCAGTAAAGAGTTGATTTTATGGTGTCTGATAAAGGACTGATAATATATGCAAAATCAGAGACTGTAATGTTGTCCCTTATGGTATTGTTGATCTGGGGCATTATATTTGTGCCGCTTATTCTTCCGGCGCCATAAACATTATCTTTTCCAGAAGTACCAAGATCCAGTGCAGTGTTCATGATCAGGGCTTTCAATTCCTCAGGCGTGATTTCTGGCTTGGCTTGCTTAATGACTGCTGCAAAGCCCGCAACCATTGGTGTGGACATGCTTGTCCCGCTGAACGAAACCCACCCGCCATTGCGGTTTGCTGAGGTAATCGCTTGGCCTGGAGCTGTCAAATCAGGTTTAATTCGTTCGTCATCAGTTGGTCCTCTACTGCTGAAAGAGCTGATGCTGTCATCTTTTTTTGTCGAACCAACTGTTATGACTTTATGAGCAAGGCCGGGCGAGCACACGGATGAAGATCCATCCTCATGCGTGCCACAATTCAAATCTCCATTAGGTCCGCTGTTTCCGGCAGCTATAACAACAATTTTGCCCGCGTCAGCAGCAAGATCCACATAAGCAGAAATCAGGTCATCAGAAGTGCCCGCCCCTCCAAAACTCATTGACAAAACATCTGCACCTTGCTGAATGCACCAGTCAATTCCATTCATTATGTTAGTATCAGTAGCGGTAGTTGTGGTAGAACTGAACACCTTGGCATTTAGCAGCAAAGCACCATAAGCAATTCCCCTGTAAGTGCTATCTTCAGAAGCAGCGATTCCGGCAACATGCGTTCCATGGCCATGAAAATCCATGGTGCTGTTGCCATCGCTGTCATCTGTTACAAAGTCTTTTTCTGCCATGACTCGTGAGCCAAATGCAGGATGTGTTTTGTTTATTCCTGTATCAAGTATGCATATTTTTATCCCGCTTCCGTTATAGCTTGAATTCCATAAGCTTGAAACATTTACTAATGGCACAGATCCGTCAAGAAGCAGCCTGTACTCTTTTTCTTGCCAGGACCTTTCAATATTTTTAAGGTCTTTTCTCTGGATTTTGACTTTGTGAAAGTTTCCCAGCAGAAACGTTTGATCGGTGCTTTTTATATTTTCAGATTCTACAATGACAGTAATGACATCATTCCTGGCATCTGCGGTATATACTTTATTCGATTGTGCCAAAATGACAAAAACAAAAAATACAATGAATATCAAAACTATTTTTCTCATTTGTCTAATTGGTAAAAGAAATATTTATTAGGGTGCCAATGAATTTCCGTTCTCGTCCTTGACATGTATAACAAGCGCAGGGCATGCCTTTGCAGCTTCTATTTCTTTCTGCAATTCCTCTTCAGTTATATCCAGAACAAACCAGCCTGCTTCGTCTTGCTTGCTGCCAAGAAGATCTGCCTTTCCGTCTTCAACAATCTTCCACTTATCACTTACCGCAGCGCATGCTGCTGCGCCTATACAGCCTTCCCTGTCATATTTTATCAAAAATTTAGGCATTGCTTTAGATTAGAGCTAATCTATTAATAGCTTAGAAATAAATTACCTAAATTCTGGTGATTGTTATCGAAGACGTCATTAATAAAATCATTGAGCTATCTCAACATTTGGGGGCAAAATATTCAGACGTTCGTTATGAGAAAAATTCATCGTTGGTGATTTCAACTGAAGACGGAGGCATACATACAATAGGCTCTAACATAAATGAAGGCTTTAACATAAGGGTGCTGATAAATGGTACATGGGGGTTTGCAGCAGCTCCAGATATCAGTGATTACAAAAAAACAGTCGAGAAAGCTGTTAAGCTTGCAAAATCAAAACCCGCAGGAACAATAAAGCTTGCAGAAATAAAATCAATAAAAGATAAGTATACACA
>JACQNW010000064.1 GCA_016202845.1 Candidatus Aenigmatarchaeota archaeon | reverse complement strand
TGAATCATCTGTGAAATTAAAATGAAAGAAAAGCATGCCATAGAAACTTATGACAATATAAGAATCGATACGCGAGTGATACTTGACAAAAAGGCTGTAAAACACTTTGCTATCAATGTCGCAATAATTAGAGAGGATGGCAGCACAGAAGACGTATTTAGAGTAGATACAGCACACGAAGGTTTGCATGAAATGAAGTTTTGGATATCGTCACAGCCAAAATATTTGGAAAAACCAAGAAAAGAAGACTACATGCATGATTTCAACAAATGGGTACGCATAGTAGACGAAAATTTCAGAACATGGGTGAAAACCTATAAAGAAAGGAAAGGATTGCTATGAAAATCAAAGATTTCATCTTTAAGGCCATGCTAGAAGACCCAGAAGGTACGCCGGACAAGGTTTTATTTTTAGATCTAAGCAAAGAAAAACTGTCCATGCTCTTTTCGCCAGCAAAACTGGAAATACTTAAAAAGCTTAAAGAAAAGAATTTTAACTCTGTTGGCGCGCTTGCAAAAGAACTCAACAGGCCTGTTGAATCGGTATCAAAAGATCTGAAGCTTTTGCAGGCTTATGGACTGCTGGAATTAGTGCAAAATGGCCAGCAAAAGATACCAAAACTGGAGAAAGAGCTTCTTATAATGCCGATATAATTTTTTCAATTTACCCCTATAAACTATTCATCTCATTTTAATTAAATGAAAATTTATCAAATATGGTTTTTAGTTTCTATTTTAAGCTTGGTAATAATAAGCGGGTGCGTAAAAGAGCAAGAGAAAATAGATCCAGATTACCACATTTTTCCAATAAAAGTACTTGATAGTGGTGCAAAAGTAAATTTTACATTTCAAGCACACAATATTATCAGTTCTAATTCAGATAAAATTTTGGAAGGGACAATAGAACTTTATAACGCTAATCCATACATCATCAATCATCCTACACTTAATCGTTCTAAAATTATAATAGATAAAGTAGGGAAAAATTGGAATTTTTCAACTGTTGAAATTAATCTTGGTAATTCATTCGGTAAATTTTTTACTATCTCTACAAACTACATTGTAATAATAAACTCATCAACATTGAGTTCTAACATGAAACAAAAAATAGTTTATTTTGTAGATGATGATGGAAAGGTTTATTTTGCTGGGGCGTATGAAGAATAGTTTTATTACAAGTTCAATAAAATATAGTGTAAGTCCTGTGGTAGGGCTTGATTCTTTTTTGCAGCTCTTCGCTTTGAGACATGAGCCATATTGCCTGGCCAAGTTCTATTGAGGTGTGACTGTTAAGGATTTGTCTTATGAGCTCTACACCCCATATTGTTCCTGCCCTTATTTCTATTTCCTCGTTGCTCTCTTTAGGAATGAGTTCATAGTCGTCAACCTTGTCTGCAAGCTCTTGTGAATATTCAAGCACGCCATATGCCCTAAGCAGCTGCGGCAGCTTGTAATCAGCAAACACGCATATCTGGTCCATATTTTTTAGCCCGCCTTTTCCATGAGATTTAAGGACACGGTCAAATTCTCCTGCAACAAGATGGGCAAGCTTCAGAAAAACAACCTTTTCATTCATGTAAGTAGGAACATCATGAAAATTGGGAAATTCCTTCAAAAGTTGTAAAAGTTTTACAGCATCATATTCAGATTTTTCCAGCATGAAAATAGGGTCCCCTGCAAACTTTTCTACAAGAATTTTTGCAGTATTTCGCATTATTTCCGTACGCTCATTAAAAAGCGGAATTTCAGATTCTGTAGCGCTCCTGAATATTTTTCTTAGGTCTTCTTCAGGTATGTCCATAAGCCAACTGGCATTAAGAACCTGAATGTCTTCTGCTAGCGCTCTGTCATAGCATGCTATTACTCCGTACCATCCTCCTGCGAGAATATTTCCCTTTGGCCATTCAACCTGCCATTTTTCCTTTCCCTTTTCAGCCCAGTAGCAAAAACCCATCACAGACTGCCAGAAAGCTCTTGCAATATCGTGATCAAAATTATCGCCTGTTTTATGAGATTTGTATTTATGTGAATTATCGCCTAGAAATATTTTCACGTCAGCCGCAAGTTTTTCCACAGCTTCTATATTAATTTTTACATTATCCGCCTGTTCAAGCACCCTACGAGTTGAGCCTAGTATATTAAGCGGATCGCTCGTTTGTATTTGCAGCATGAAGTTAATTAGCTTTTTATCTATTTTAAGATTTATCTGAAATCTATAGGCGGTCTGTTACAAAATATAATATTAATTTTTCTATTGCCTTTTTGTCGATCAAAAACTTTCTTTCCGCCAACATAAACGTCAACTGAACAGCATAAATTTGCAACTTTAACATATCTCTGTGTTTCTTTCAGGGTTATTTTTTCTTCTGTTGAAATATCATGATATGGTTGACCAAACTGATAAAAAATATCACAAGGCGACTTTTCATAGGTCTCACAAGATCTTCGTATAATATCACTCATAGGTCTAAAATGACAGCCTTCAGTTGACGCGTATGTTGGAACTGTAATATCTAATGCAACAAAGTCAGTGCATCTAACTACTGCTTCAAAAGCTGTATGGTGGCAATCGTTGAAGTTATGACCAACTAAAGTTAGATCTGTACAATCGCTTAAAAGTCTTCGAACGTCATCATCGCGTATTTCTCCACCTTTAGAGTGAGGCATATTTGGAAATCGCCTTCCCATATATTGCACTGTAGTCGATTCATCATCTTGTAAAACAAATATGTCGCGCTCTGGAAATTGACATGCGAATTCCATAATAGCTGGTTTTGTAATTTCTAACGGATCATAGTATTTTCTTGGATGCACAATCAACAATCTTCTGGTCATCAACAAATGGAAATTTGAAACTTATTTAAGCCTTGACAAACTACTGTTAGCTATGAATTACACAATGCAAAGGCGATGTTGCAACAGAGGCTGTGTAAACTGTGTAAAATTCAGGTAATTTACGAATATATGCCTTTATGACTCCATGTTTCTTTGGGGTTCACAAAGGCCTTTCATAGAAGAAATAACGCATAGCGTCTAAACAGTCAGAAAAGGAATTTGTATGGAAACAATACAGAAACTGCCGCAGGGCAAGTTCGTTATAGGTGCCAGGGAAATAAAGAAAGCAATAGTAGAAGGAACTGTAAAGAAAGTTGTAGTCGCAAGCAATTGCCCTGATTTCCTTGTAGAAAGGCTGGGCAAGATCGACATGCAAAGATTTGAAGGCGACCAGAAAGACATGGGCACAAAGCTTGGAAAGCCTTTTGCCATAGCAATGGTAGGATACTGATTTTGTTTGGTCATCTTTAAAACTATAATTACTTATTGATTTCATGAGAATTTTATTTGCTTTGATCATTTTAGCACTTTTAACAGGGTCCTTGTCATATACAAAGTCTGATTTCTGCAAATACGATATTGATTACCCAGATGACCAGTTTGACCAGCCAGATGCAATAATTGTATTGACAGGCGGGATTAATGAAAATGGAACTTTAAGCAAAATTGGCATGGAAAGAGCTGACAAGGCCATTGAGTTAAGCGGAAATGTGCCCATTGTGGTGTCTGGTTACTGGACATTCCTTGTCAACTATACGCCGGCCATATCAGAAGCACAGGCCATGAAGATATACGCCGAGGCGGCCGGTGCGCAGGGTGAGGTTTTTGCAGAAGAAAATTCTCTGGATACTCTTGGCGGGGCTTATTTTACAAAAATTAATTTTGCAGAAAAGAACAATTGGAGCAAAATAATTGTTGTAACATCAGATTTTCACATGCAAAGAACCCGTTATTTGTTCAAGAAAGTTTATGGCCAGAAGTACAAAATAAAATTCATAGAAGCGCCCCACAATCTGTCAGAGAAAGAGTTTGTAAAAACGCGGGAGCGAAAATTCTTGGCGCTTGAAAAGAACTGGCTTTTCAGCATAAAAGATGGTGATACCCAAGGAATAAAAAATTTCCTGTACACAAAACATCCGGGCTATTCAAAGAAAATACAACCAGAGCCGGAAGCTCTTGCATTAGTCCTGTGCTAAAGAATATGGAAACTGAAATTAGGAAGAAAAAACAGGCATAACGAAATAGTTGACGGCTTTGCAAATGAAGCAAGGCCAGAAGTATTTGAATTATAGTGAACCAAATAAATAAACAGGATATGAAATAGGGAACCTCAGGTTCCCTATAACCCTCCTATGTGCGGCGAGCTCCTCTGCGGGTTCTCCGTGAAAATTGTGAAGTCGAACCCGCAGTATCCGCTCGCCTTAGACTTGTGTAAGCG
>JACQNW010000068.1 GCA_016202845.1 Candidatus Aenigmatarchaeota archaeon | reverse complement strand
ATTGAACTATACTTTGCTAAGCAGATCCATAATCATTTTTATAATAATTCTTGTCTTTATCTTTACCCAATGGATTGGGCTGGCACTGCTGGCAGTATGCACTTTCCTGGGAATATATACAAATTTGTCTGGGGTAAAACGCAGTACAATGATGGCTGTCTTGATCGTACCGACGATTTTATTTTATATGGGAATATAAACACAGAATTGCATATATTTTTTATGTTTGGAATGAATGACCCTAAAAAGATACAGCAGATGATGAAGAAGCTGAACATGGACATCAGGGAAATGGAAGCTGAGGAAGTCATAATAAAACAAAAAAACAAGACACTAAAAATAAAAAAGCCTGAAATAATGATCGCCAACATGATGGGGAAGGATGTCTACCAGATTTCCGGAGAACTTTACGAATCTGTTTCTGAGGACGACATAAAATTAGTAATGGAGCAAACAGGAAAGGACAGGCAGACAGTGGAGCAGAAGCTTGAAGAACTCAACAATGACTTGGCAAAGGTGATAATGGAACTTAAGGAGAAATAAAATCATGCAGCGTATACGGTTCCTTTGCCGTCTACTCGTTCTATGTCGTCGCATCCTAAAACAGTTGCAGATCCTATTTTTTGCTTTATTTTATACTCCCTCAAAGCATCTAAATCCACTTCTCCCGGCCTAACTCCAGCTTGTATTAAATAATCCCCATTTCTTCCTTTAACTGCACCTAAAACAACAAGACCGTATCTTTCGCTCGTGCCACATAATGCAATCTCGCCATCTCTTAAACAATCTAATTCAAAAAAATCTTTGACGAGCTCTTGATGTGGGTTGGAAGAAATGTAGACAAAATCTTTAAGGTCAATTCTTGCGAAATTCCCCATGTTAACTTATGAATGTCTGAGCTTAAAAAACTGACTGACAACTTAAAAGGGATTAATCATTTCATCAAGCTCTCGACGATCTTTCCGTACGCTGGCCGTGTTATGAATATTCCGATGAGGATGCCAATAATTGTTATGAGCGCGAAGCCCCTGAGCGCGCCGAAGCCGACGAACGTAAGCGGAAGCATTGCTACGATAAGAGTTCCGGCTGCGCCGAAGACTATAAAGAAAGCGCGCTTCATTCTTTCCCTGATTGACAATTGCTCAACCTCGCCTTTCAACGCCTGGTCTAAAATTATTATCTGGTCGTTAATACCAGTGCCGACAGCTGCTATTACTCCGCCAATTGCTGCCAAGTCAATTGTCCAGCCGATAACCACAGAAAGGCCCAGTGTTATGAGTATTTCTGATACAACAACAACAAGTATTGGCGCTACAAGCTTTGGCCTTCTGTAGCGTGCAAAAACTATTATTGCAACACCAATCAATGCACCCAAAGCTGCCAAGGCGGCAGATGACATAAAGCTGCTGCCCAAAGTCGGTGAAATCGAGTCAAGCTGCACAATTTTTATTTCAACAGGAAGAGCGCCAGACCTTAGTATAGACTGAAGCTTTGTTTTTTCATCAACGGCTGTTTGCTGCGTTGGTGCAGAACCGCTTATCTGAATTTCTGTTTCTGCCCTGCCTTTCAATGAGGATGATATGCTTAACGAGTCTATCAAATCCTTGTCCAGATAAAATACAATTGGCGCGTCAAGGTAGCCACCAGGCACTGCTGCAGTATTTTTTGTGACTTTTGCAAATTTGTCTGCACCTTCCTGGCTTAGCTGAACAGAGAAGAACCATCTGTAAGCAGAGTCTGCAAATTCTATTCGCGACCTTTGCGGGTCAAAGAAAACAGTCTTTACATCAGATCCAGTGAAAACAGTCGCTGTCAAAGCCAGCTTCTGCGTGTTTGACAAATTATTATATTCAAAGCCAATTGATTCCAAATTGAACTTTTCTCCAGGCTTGTATATGTTATTTTCTACAGTTATACTTGCATTGCTGACAAAAACTTCATAGTCCTTTCCTAACTTGAGGGTTGCTTTGCCACCGGCGGCGTTCAATGCGAAAGGGATTTTTGCCTCGAACACACCCTGAGTTTCCAACAAATCCCTGAGCTCGCCTTCATTGCCCCCAGCAATAGAAATTTCTATGAAACGATCCTGGCCGGACGTTATAGTCCTTATAACTGCTTCCCTCAAGCCGAAAACATTTATTCTTGTGCTTAATGTGGAGACTATCTGTTCTATTGTTGCAGCATCGTCCTGCTCTGCTGAGACTACTGCTCTTACACCACCTTTCAAGTCAATGCCCAAATGAATGTTTGTCGGCTCAACTTTTTCAACAGTAACGCCAAGCGTACCATTTACGCGAATAAATTTAGACCCTTTGTTGGTTTCAAGTTTTACCAAGTCTGTATACTGGCCGGATGCCAGCGGTATAGTAGCGTCCTGGTCATTTATCTTGTAAATTGTTTCTCCCAGAACTAAACCAGATGCAGAATCCTTTTCTACAAAAACTACCTTGACACCCTTAGGATTTAAATTGGGGCTTATAGCAACAAGGGCTATTAGTATGAACAATATCCAGACAAGCACTCGCGGATTTTTTAATATCATTTTGCCCGCCTCTTGAGCCACCATCTAAGTATTCCTGCGTTTGTAAGCCATGTTGCAAAAATATCAATGACAAGGCCGATGATGAGGACTTTTGCAATGCTTTCCAGAACAAAGGAGTTTGTGAATATCTGCAATGATATCAAAGCAGCAAGCGCTGTCAGGGTCAATGTAAGACCAGTAGACATTGCTTCACTTATTCTTCCTGGAAGATCTTCCAATGAAAGGGCCCCTGATTTTAGCAATCGAGACGTAAGCAAGATGTCAGTATCAACAGAATAACCAATCAATGTAAGCAATGCTGCAACAACTGGCAGAGATAATTCAATATTTAGCAAATTCATGACTCCTATTGTCCCAACAATGTCTGTAATTGCGGCAAGAACCACGGCGGTTGAAGGGACAAATGACCTGAACAGGACAAATACTACGAATGCCATAAAGATGAATGCAACTACCAGCGCAATTTGAACTTGCTGAAAAAATATATCGCCCAAAAGCGGTTCTACTGTGCGGAAGGACGGCTCACTACGAACCTCTACAAATGTTTTCAGTTGGTCGAACACTTGTTTTTCATCCATTTCAAACGGTATTTGGACAAGCAAAACGCTCCTAGAACCCGACAGCAACCTAAAGCTAGCAAAAGGCATTTTTTGCTGCAAGCCTTCCATGTTTACAGAACCGACTTCCACTTCAATAAGCTTGCCGCCGGAAAGTTCTATATCTTTTTTTAGGGCCTCGCCTGTTGTTGCCAGGCTGTAGCCAATAATTCCGAATGATATAACAAGCCATATGACAGGAAGCCACATCAAAAACTTCCAATATTTGTTTATTGGCCTGTAAAGCAAAGAGACGCCTTTGGCGCCGGTTCCTTTTCCAACTTGTTCTGACATCAACAAAACCTATTACAATAAAGGTTAAAAACTGAAATTTATCCTCTAGAATATCAATTTAGCCTTGCTTATCATGAATTTCAAGAGCTTTAACTTTGGTATAGTCTTTGCAGCCTGGCTGAGCTTGTCATAATCGTAATCAAATTTTTCTACGTGAGACCCAAAAGTTTTGAAAACATCATCTATGTCCTTATTTGCCAGTTTCCTATAAAGGCGCCGGGCAAGAAGCTGTTTCTTTATTTCTTTTCCAAGCTTCATCTGCCACCCACGCTCATAGCTGCGCAGATAATTCCTGTCATAAGCGCCGACTTGAATTGCATCATTGATAACATCAGCTGCAATTTCTGCTGTTGCAAGCGAAAACACAATGCCCCCACCTGTAAGGGGCTTTGTTATTCCTGCAGCTTCGCCTAAAAGTACTGTGTTATCTGCATAGCTCTTGCATGTGCCTACTGGAAGTACGGCAGCATAGACCTTGCCGCCCGGCAGCATTTGCTGCGTTTGAAAATGGTCCAAATATCCCTTTGGCCTTACATGAGAGATCAGCCCATATTCTTTGTTCTGTGGAATAATCCATGAGTAAAAATCTGGCGAGTAGTATTTGTTCATAAAAACTTGTATGCATTTCTGCGGAAGTTTTTTCCTGCAGCGAACCATTATTCCTAGTGCTATGTCAGGCGATTCTATTCCGGCTGATCTGCGCACCAAAGAATTCCCGCCGTCGGCGCCTACAACAAGCTTTGTTTCGTATTCGCCATTGTTTGTCGTCACTCTTACGAAGCCATCTTCATAAAGAATTTCCTGCACAATTTCAGTTTTTATGTCAGCATGCTTTCGCGCCATTTTTCTCAAATGACTGGCAAAATGCTCTCTTTTAAGGATGTAAGCCATAGGCTCGGACGATCTGTGGAGGTTTATTATTGCCCCGGAAGGTGCAATGATTTTCATCTCAAAAATCTCATTTTTGATAAACTCTTTGCCAAAGAAATCAAAAAAATGCTTTGAAACAATGCCACTGTCCTTTGGCTTTATTGTTTTTTCTTTTTCAAGAACAAGCGTTTTGCACGATAATTTGCTTGCTAAATGAGAGCCGCCTATTCCAGAACCAACAACTATTACGTCGTACATAAACATCAAAAATTAAATCAACTATAAGAGAAAACTATTAATTTTCAATCAAGTTTCCATCTTTTTAAGTGTGTTTATGCTTCTTTATAGATGATAAATGCGCGTCATGTCCGCAAGATCCCGATAATCGTCAGTTTTGCAATGCTTGTCCTGATAATATGGTTTGCAAACCCGGTTAAATTAATTGAAACTGCTTCTACGGCAAACAAAATGTACCTTGCCTTGTCTATATTGGTCTCCACAATTGCATTAAGCATGAGGGTTGTTAGATGGAACTTCATAGTAAAAAAAGCCACTTTCTTCGAGCTTTATCCGGTACAAATGCTTGGCATGACAGTAAGCAATTTTACTCCAGGCAAAATTGCAGAACCCGCAAAGGCAATCCTGCTCAAGGCCAGAAAAGGAATAGCAGTCTCGGAATCCCTTGCTTCAATAGTATGGGAAAGAATATTCGACCTAATAGTTCTTCTAGTATTGGCAATCTTTGGCGTGCAACTTGTTCTAATAAATAATGAGTTCTTTATTTTTGGCTTGATCGGCATAATTCTTGTTCTTTTGATAGTGTCGGTTGCTCTTTTGGCATTAGAAGTAAGGTCTTTCGGCCTAAGGCTGTTCCATATAGGGAAAAAGTTTCCTGTACTGCGCCGGATCTCCGACGAGTTCATAAATACCTTTTATGAGACCAAATTCAAAAAAACCCGCCTGGGCCTCAGCCTGTTATCCACAGCTGCTGCATGGATGCTTGATGCCGTGGTCTTATATCTGGTGCTGTATTCGCTTGGAATACAGCCAGACCTTCTTGTGCTTGCGGGCATAATTTCTATATCAGCCGTACTTGGAATAGCATCTTCACTGCCAGGCGGACTTGGAAGCACAGAGATTGTCATGGCTCTTTTGCTTGGCATAACTGGTGTTCCTGCGACAATAGCAGTCACAGCTACCTTGCTTATGAGATTCATTTCCTTCTGGTATAATGCACTTCTTGGCGGGCTGTCTTTTGTATACCTCAGCAAAAAAATAGACATATGGTCTATCTTGAAGACAGGCAAAAAATGACAAGCGTTTATGACCCTTACAGTGTCATGTTATCTGTCAGTTCCACGGATGATGATTTGCCTGTTATAGCAATATATAGTTAACCAAGTAAAGAATCCGGATATTATAACTTGGTTTGCTATAATCTAATCTTTGTTCTAATAATTTTCACATTTTTAAACATTACCATAAAATCTTCTAGATGGCTCGAGTTGATATATCGATAGTTTTGCCCACGTATAACGAAAGGGAAAACATTGTAAATTTAATCCCTGAAATAGCCGAGTGCATTAAGAATACCAACTATGAAATTGTTGTTGTTGACGACAATTCTCCTGACGGCACGGCTGAAGCTGCTGAAAAATTCAAAAATGCAAGAGTTGTGAGAAGAGAAAAGAAGATGGGAATAGGCACAGCCTACAAGGCAGGATTTGATGCAGCACACGGAAAAATCATAGTAACAATGGATGCAGACATGTCACACAACCCAAAATACGTCCAAAGCATGATCAACAAAATCAACGAAGGCCATGACATAGTGGTCGGCTCTAGGCATGTTGAGGGCGGTGCAATCGTTGGATGGGGCATCAACAGAAAGATAATAAGCGGAATTGCAAACGGCCTGACACATTTCTTCCTCGGAATAAAGGTTTCTGACGTGACGAGCGGCTACAGGGCTTACAGAAAAGAACTTCTGAAAAAAATGCCTTTAGACAATATAAAATCCTCCGGATACTCATACCTTCTTGAGACAATCTTCTATGCTGTGAGATTCGGCAAAATAGCCGAGGTTCCGATAGTTTTCGAAGACAGAAAGGCGGGCAAATCCAAACTGGGGAAAAACGAGTATGTGAAATACGTCAAAACAGTCGGAAGGTTGTTTGTAAAGCGAATAAAGGGGTAAGTTATGAAAATAAAGCAGATGTGGAAAAGATCGAATGGCATCTCTGGCGTCCAAACACATTCTGACTTCAAAAAATCCATTTGCATTTTTTCTGCTTCCAAAATACTGATACTAGTTGTTGGAATTCTTGCGACTTTACTCATACCAATAGAGCTAACACACAGGCAGACTGCAATTGACAACTGGTTCCTAAACAGCTGGGCACAGTATGATGCAAGGGCTTACCTTGACATTGCAGAAAACGGCTACAACTCACAGTTTCCAGGCGGAGGAAATTACGCATGGTACCCTTTGTACCCATTAATGATCAAAATCTTTGCAAGCGCGGTGGCATTTATTGGCGTGAGCTTTTCGTTTAGCTACGGCCTTTCAGCTTTCCTTATTTCCAATATATTTTCTTTTGTAGCAGTTTATTACCTTTACAAGCTTACAAACCAGGAATTTGGAAATTCAAAAATTGCAAAAAGGTCAGTTATTTATTTTTCACTTTTTCCGACAGTCTATTTTTTGACAGCAATGTATGCAGAGTCCTTGCTAATAGCGCTGTCAATAGCGTCGTTCTATTATGCAAAAAATGAAAGGTGGTTTTTAGCCTCTTTGACGGGGTTCTTCGCAGGAATGACAAGAATACAGGGAGCTTTTCTATTTTTCCCTATTTCCTACATGTACTTCAGGTCCAAAGAGTACAAAATAAAAAACATTAAAGCAAACGGCTGTTTCCTGATGCTACCGCTTACCGGCTCAGCAGTTGTAATGCTTTACCATTACATAATAACCGGAAATGCTTTCATCCAGTTCTCTACACAAGCGGCATACGGGCGCGTTCTCTCTCTTCCATGGGACAGTTTTATGAGTGCCGTGCTGAAAATAGCAAATGCGACCTCTTTGCAAGACATCTTCTATCATGTGTTCAACATATTCATGGCACTGGGCTTCCTCGCACTTGCCGCCTGGAGCTTCAAGGAGATGAAAAAAGAATACGGCATTTATTTTCTCATAAGCATGATAGTGCCGCTGTCATCGACAGCACTGTTGTCAATCAGCAGGCACAATCTGGCAATGTTTCCCGCCTTCATGCTTATGGCCAAGCTCTCGGAAAAAAGAAAATACCGGTTAATATTCGCGCCACTATATGTCATATTTTTTGTACTGCTAATCTTTTTCACTGCAAGGCATGTAAACGAATGGTTTATTTTTAACTTGATTTGATCTTTGTTCTATTTTTCTAAGGCATAAAAACATTACATTACTAAAATAGTCATGACACAGAAAAGCGCATTAATTACAGGCGTAAGCGGATTTGTCGGGTCACACCTTGCAGAGTATTTACTGTCAAAAGATTTTGAAGTCTATGGGTCAATCAGATGGAGGAGCAGACTTGACAATATATTGCATGTAAAAAACAAAATCAAGCTGATAGAAACAGACATGCGAGATGCGCACAGCGTTTCAAGGCTGATAAAAGAAAGCAATCCTGATTATATTTTCCATCTTGCTGCACAGAGCTTTGTCCCGACATCATGGCATGCGCCCCAAGATACTGTAACAACAAATGTCATTGGAACAATCAATCTGCTTGAAGCAGTAAGGTCTCTAGGCACAGACAGCAGGATACAGCTTGCCGGGTCAAGCGAGGAATACGGGCTTGTTTATCCAGAAGAAACGCCAATAAAAGAAACAAACCCTTTAAGACCAATGTCGCCTTATGGCGTCAGCAAGGTTGCAGAAGACATGCTAGGTTTTCAATACCATAAAACATATGGAATGAAAATTATTGTTACAAGAGCCTTTAATCACAGCGTAAGCGAATGGACACCTGTAATAACAAGAGACTCTAAATCAGGCTTAATTGACATAAAATATATACGCGAGATCAGAAAGGCGAGGGAAAAGGCTGGCACCATGGGAAAGTATTATCAAGAATGGAATCTTGCGGGCAGCGGCCTGCAAGTATGGGCAAGCGATAAATTTACAGACATAAGAATCATATCTGCGCACAAACTTCAAGGCAATAAGCTTCTGAGAATTGAGGTATCAAATGGCATAATAGAAGCGACAGATAATCATTCTATAATTGGGCCAAATATGGAAAGCGTTGAAGCTGGAAAATTAAAGATTGGCGACAGGGTAAAGATTGTCGGCCTTCCTGATAGCAAATTATGCTCTTTGCCTGAAGATGTTGCATGGCTTTACGGGTTATTTACCGCCGAGGGCGACTGTAAATTTTTGACACACCCTGAAGGCAAAAGTGTTTTTAGAATATCCAACAAAGATACAAACTTGCTTAAACGAGCGCAAAGCGTGCTACTCAGGTATTTTGCAAAAGATTCTGCCATATACAAAGAAAAAAACAACTGTTTTAGACTTAGTGTTCTTGCACCGCAAAATTTGGCACACTATTTTTATAAAGAATTTTATGCTTCTGACGGCAACAAGCGCGTGCCAAAAATTGTTCTTAATTCAGACAAAAATACAAAACACGCATTTCTGCGCGGTTACAATGACGGCGACGGATTAAAAGCTGGGTATAAAAGCCGCTCAGAGTTCAAAAACTTTAAGACAAAATCCAGAATCTTGGCCATGGGCTTGTGCTATTTAATCAAAAACACTACAGGACAGCGCTTTACACTTAATTATGAAGATAGAAATAGTGGATATTTTAGCATCAATCTTAATTCTTTAGGAAGAGGAACAAATGAAGGGGCTCATCTAAAAAAACCCGGCGACGTAATTAAAAAAATAAGCAATGTTATGTACAGCGGCTTTGTGTACGATTTTGAAACAGAAGATCATGTTTTTCATGGAGGCATGGGCTGTAATTTGGTTCATAATACAGGACCAAGAAGAGGCGAGGTTTTTGTCACATCTAACTTTGCAAAACAGATTGCTGAAATAGAAAAAGGCAAAAAGGAACCGGTTATTAGTGTTGGAAATTTAGACTCACAGAGAGATTTTACTGATGCCAGGGATGTTGTGAGAGCATATCTGCTTGCAGTAGAAAAATGCAAATATGGAGAAACATATAATATTTGCAGCGGCAAACCAAGAACAATAAAATCTGTCCTTGACCTGTTGCTTAGCATGAGCAAAGCTAAAGTTGAGATAAAGCAAGACTCTTCAAGAATGAGGCCTGCTGATGTGCCGCTGCTTTCCGGAGACTATTCAAAGTTCCATGCAGCAACTGGATGGAAGCCTGAAATTGAGTTTCAGAAAACCATGGAAGACCTCTTAAATTACTGGAGAAATCAAGCATAACTTATAGCTTTTTTGCAATTCAATAGTCTGTTTTTAAACTTTCTCTATGTAATGTTTACATGAATTTTTCGGCTACGTTAAAGAAGAGATGGCCATTTATAGCAATTCTTATTATAATAATACTAGGCATCTATGTCAGAACTCTTGACTATAACTGGCATTATCTGAGAAACATAGACTCTTATACATTTTACAGATGGATGGATGAAATTCTGATAAACGGCGGCAAACTGCCTGTGTATGATTCGCTTACATATTCGCCTGTCGGCGGGTATCGCGGCATAGAGCTGTTCCCATATCACCACCTAGGCGCTTATTCATACACATTCATGAAACTATTGTTTACAAACTTGCAGCTTTGGCAGTGGCTCATATGGTTCTCGCCGATTGTTGTATCACTTGCGGCAATTCCAATGTACTACATAGGAAAAATACTTTATGACAGAAAGGCTGGGGTAATGGCCGCCTTTTTCATTGTTTTCGAAGTTTCCAATATATCAAGGTCATTGGGAGGGGATCCAGACAATGATGCTATTGTCATACTAGTGCCTTTGATTGTCATGGCAGTATTCCTTTACTCTTACAAATATATCGAGAAAACAAAGTCATTTACACCAAAATTCTTTGCTTATTCTGCAACCGTGGGGGCACTTTTAGGATTGTGGGGCCATACGTGGGCTGGGTACTGGTATCTTGTATGGCTGCTAATCGGTTTCCTGATACTCAAGCTTGTAGTAGACGCTGCCAGAACAAGGAGCATAAAGTCTGTTGCCAGGAACCATAAGCATATTGTAGCTTCTTACGTCATATTTTTCATATTTCTAGCATTTACAGTGGTTCCATTTTTTGGATGGCAAAAGCTTTCAGCAGCTGTAACTGGTCCAATAGATTTCCAGAGCATCAAGAGCGAAGAGGGAATACAGTATCCTAATGTTTATGTCAGTGTAGCTGAGCTGCAAGGAACAGGCGATCCCAAAGAGGTCATTTTAAGGACATGCCAGGTTTGCGACCAGCCGTACAAGATGCTATTGTCTCCATTTTTCCTCATGATTTACGCATTGATTTATCTTTTGTACTCTTATTACAAGACTGGAATGCATATAGACACAGTACTGCTGCTGTTAGTATGGTTCCTGGGTCCATTCTTAGCGACCATAATTGCCGTAAGGTTCAGCATACTTTTTGCAGCACCAATGGCCATAGGATCAGGCATTTTGCTTGCAAAAATCCTGAACATTTTGATCAACAAAGAAGGGGTTGAAAAATAAATGAATAATTATTTGTATGTAATCCTGGCATTCTTAATTTCGCTAGCAATATTTTTCACAATGAACGACTATTTGATTGCTTTTGCAGCTTTAATTTTAATTGCCGGCGGGATTGCATGGGCCAAGAAAATTGATAAAAGAGGGGCGGCATTGTGCCTTGTGTTGTTCATAATTTTTGGAATAGGCTATGCTTATTTTTTCAACCCGGGCGTCTACATTGCTAAAAATCAAGGGACGGTTCTTTCAGACAACTGGTTTGATGCACTAACATGGATAAACCAGAATACCCCAGGGTGCACTGTTATAGCGACATACTGGGATCCTGGCCATTTCATAACAGGCATATCAAGGAGAGCTGTAGCTTTTGATGGCGCTTCACAAGGCCGGTTAAGGACTGTAAAATTAGATGGCGTTGATGTTACAACAGGCACTATACAAGATATTGCAACTGCCCTTTATACAGACAACGAAACACTTGCGATGAATATACTCAAAAAATACAGGAAGGAATGCGGAGAGATGTATTTCATAGCTTCCAATGACCTTATTGGAAAGAGCGTTTGGTGGTCATATTTCTCAACATGGGATCCAGTAAACAAAGGAAAACAATCCTCTTATGCCTTCATCAATTTAGCACAGGCAAGGCCTGTTGTAGGGCAGACAAATGTAGTGGCTTACATTTATCCATTTGGAAACCAGCAAGTTGTTGTAAAGGATGACAATGGTGTTTTATCAGCTTATCTGCAGCAGGGAAACCAACTGGCCGAGATAGAAAGGCTAATCTTCGCAAATCCAGACGGCTCTATCGCCCGAAAGGTCGTGGAAAATGCCCCAGTTCGCGGAACGCTGTATTTGGAGCCATTAAGGCAGACAGTCATATACATGCCGCCTGAGCTAGAAAATTCATTGTTCACACGAATGTATTTTTTCCACGGAGCTGGCCTGAATAATTTTCAATTTGTAAATAACTGGGGAGGAGAAGTCAAACTTTTCAAGGTAAAGTTTGACGACACGCCAGCAAATGCAACATTCCTTGGCCAAAAACTTGAATGTTGCATAGAAGAATATGCGTCTATACATGGAAAACTTGTAACAATAAGGAATGGAACAATTGTTGTATAATGGTGTAAGCCGGAAAAAATTCCAAACACTACCGCTTTTATAGTGGACCAAACAAATAATCCCGACATTATAATTTGCTTCACTATATGTGACCAATTTGTGTAATACCTGAATATTAAGTTGGT
>JACQNW010000067.1 GCA_016202845.1 Candidatus Aenigmatarchaeota archaeon | reverse complement strand
GGCAGATGTTTGTTTCCAAAATTAATATTATCGTATATATTGCCTGGCTCTGCATTTATCGGCGCAGGGTTTTGCGTAGTCTGCTGCCAGCCTGGCTGCTGGACTTCCCTGACAATATAAGTTCCAGGTATAAGGTTTTTGAATTCATAATTGCCGCCTGCGTCTGTTACAGCGCTCATTTCTCCAGCATCAAACTGATTATTTCCATTTTCATCCAAAAAGATGTTCCAGCCCTGCAGACCAGGTTCTCCGGCATCCTTTGCTCCGTTTCCATTTAGGTCATTAAACTTTATGCCCCTTATTATTATTGTTGCAGATACATTTTGATTTCCAAACTTAATCCCTGTTATCTGCTCCCCGTCTGTTACGACAATAGGATCTGGGTTGGGCGTTATCTGTATCCAACCTTCTTTCAGAACTTCTCTTACATAGTAAGTGCCTGGCATAAGATTGCTAAATATGAAATGTCCATTGAGATCTGTGATAGTGCTTGGCTCTCCAGAATCAAGAATATCATCGTTGTCCTGATCAAGGAAGATTGTCCAGTCTGGCAATCTCCCTTCCCCTGGATCCTCTTGCATGTTGTGATTGATGTCTTCCCATTTGTAGCCGCTTATCGAGCCTTTCTGTTTATGTGCATTGCCAAAATCTTTGTGCTCAATAGCATTTCCATTGGCAACTGTTACGTTGTACCCTTTTGAACCTGCAGTGCATGAAGGGCCTGATGACGGGGAAATCTGCTGCCATCCCGCCTGAGGAATTTCACAAACAATATAAGTCTCGTCAGGCAGGTCATGAAAATGATAGTCTCCATGCGAATCTGTTATTGCAGTTGCCTCGTGGTGGCCGGTTAATTTTATTGTCCAGTCCTGCAGCCTTGGCTCTCCAGCCTGCCAATGGCCATCCATGTTAATGTCATCGAATTTCATGCCTGATACAGAACCAAGATGGACAGCAGTGTTTCTAAAATCCACATGATAAAAACTTTCCCCGTTATTGATTGTGATCGTGTACCCTTTTGTTCCGCCGGCGCATGACAAGCCCGCATTCGGGTATGTCTGCTCCCATCCTGATTGCCGGACTTCACATATCCTGTAAGTCCCGTCAGGCAGGTCATGAAAGTTATAGAAGCCTGACGCATCAGTGATCCTTGATGCTGTCACAGGCCCTGTCAGTGTTATTTCCCATCCCTGCAATCCAGGTTCCCCGTGATCCTGCATGCCATTCCCATTCAGGTCATTGATCTTGATTCCGCCAATAAATCCGCCAGAATCTTCGCAATGAAATCGGCATCCTATTGGAGCCGCGAAAACAGCGCTCACGCTGGCTAAAAAGAATATTGAGATTATCAAAACCATCCAAACCGCATTTTTAGGCATCATAGCTTCACACCCTCTGCATAGCCTAAGTAATTATAAATCACAAAAAATTTTGAGTGCTGTTATTTCTATCATATTCTTTAAATAATATTTACAATTTGAAAATTTTTCCATAAGGAAACGTTTAGTTCAGTTTTGCGTCTATTGCTCTTCCTATGGCAATTAGATTGTTCCAGTCAGCTTCTGTCAGCTGCAGATTGTCAGCGTCAAGCTGCATCCACACAACAATTCCTGTTTCTTTGTCTACAAATGCAAGAAGATTTGGTTTATTTGAGAATGATTTAACGCCAAGCACAAGACCATCTGAGTACTCCCTAGTTGGAAACCTGTTTTTGTATGATGCTGCGAGGCTGTCAAGTTTTTCGTTTCCGCCTGAAAACAAATTATAACTGACGTGATATTTGAAAGCGCCTATTGATTCGTAGTAATTACAGTCAATTTCATTTGAACCATATGAACCTGTAAACATTTGTGTATCAACAGCTTTCCAGGAAGTCGCTGCTTCAAGCTCTGTTTCCTTAATAAGGGAAGGGCATCCTTTGAAGGTTATATTCTGAATGCTGTCAGGTTGTGTTGCAACTGTCTTATCATTTTTATAATTTTGATTGTTTGTATCTGTGTTTGTTGATGTGCAGCCTGATATCATGACTAAAACTATCACAGATAGTATCAAAATCACTTTCTTCATGTAGGTTAAATTCATCATAAGGTTCTTAAAGGTTTTGTTAAGCTAACTAGAATATGTCCACAGACAAGACTATTGTTTTCGTATGCATGGTCGAGCAATGCAAAAATAGTGACTTATACAGGCAATTAAGTGCTATCGAAGAACTTGACGTTAGAAACGCCAACTGCAGGGGCTATTGTGCTCTAGGAAACAGAATAGATGTTTATGATCCAGAAATTCACAGGTTTGCTGAATCATTGCCTGAAAATCCTAATTTATCAATAGAAGCACTTGGCGGAGACCCGGTTGGAAAAATTCTGGAGTATGTGAGAAAGTTGGGATAGAAAGTATAGAAAAACTTCTATACCTCACAAATCAAATAACAAAGGATCAAAGCTTTAATATATTGAAAACTATACCTTGTTAGGTGAATTGATTATGGAAAAAACCATTACGATAAGCAAAGAAGCATTTGATGACTTAGTAAGATTAAGAAATGAGCTCGATACTGTAGTTGAGTCACTGGAACTCATGAAGGACAAAGAATTCATGGATTCTTATAGAAAGGCAAAAGAGCAGGTCAAAAAGAGAGAATTTGTTGATTGGAATGGGCTATAAGATTCTCCCAACCAAAGAATTTTCTGCTGATTTTAACAAGCTTAGGGATAAAAGAACGCAAGACGCTATAAAGAAGAAAATTGAAAAAGTGGCAGAAGACCCGACACGCTACAAGCGTCTGCACTACGATTTGAAAGGAAGCTTTCGCATACGAATAGGGTCTTTTAGGATCGTTTATTCTGTGATCGAAGAAAAGAAAGAGATGTGGCTTGAGAAAATTATCTTTGACCATAGATATTGAGCAGATGAAAAATAACGCCAAACTTTTAAACTTATCTTCTATCTCTTCAACACCCGTAAAAATATTTTAATCTTTTACAATTCTAGGTTCTGAAAAACAGTTTTTTTGCGTTGCCATGAAATGCCAGCTCCAAATCTTTTTTTGACAGGCCAAGAGATTTGACCCTTTTTATTTGCTGATCTGCCGGGAATAGGGGGAAGTCGGAGCCGAAAAGGAGTTTGCTGGAACACTGGCCATATTCAATAGCTTCCAGCAGTCTTTTCTTAGTTCCTGTATCCCATGGTTTGTTGACATCTAATGCTGACAGATCTGCATAGACATTTTTATTTTTATACATTACTTCTGCGGCATCGATCATCCACGGATTGCCAAAATGACATATTACAATGTTTAAGTCTGAGAAATCTGTTGCAAGATCATCTATGTAAAGTGGCTGGGCAAAGCGGACTTTTGCATCCCTGATTCCGCCGGTTTTTTCATCTGTCCATACGTCTCCGGTATGAAAAACAAGAGGTATTTTGTTGTCTGCACAAATCTCTGCCAGCTTATAGTATACTTTGTCATTTGCAAAATAAGGTTCGTAACCTAAAGGGCATTCTCCTATGCCTGATATTTTTTTGTCTTCTGCCAGTATTTTTAGGTTTTGGATATCTTTGTCTAAATGTTTATTGTTTGATATCTTGATATTGCCTGCGACCTTGAAATATGACGGGTATTTCTTTGCAATTTCAAGAATGTTCTTGGTTTTAGCGTCTGTAAAATTCAATTCCCAGCTGAGAAGGACTGCTTTTAAAATGCAATTTTTTTTCATTGAATTTAGCAGTTGGACAATGCGTTCTTTTCTATCAATATGGCAATGAATGTCAATTATTTTCATTAGAATGATATGGAATCTTTATCAATTAAGCTTGCTTTCTATCAGTGAACCTATGCTAATCAGATTTTCCCAGTCTTCGCTGTCTAAAATGTTATTTGCGTCCATCTGAAGTTTGACGACAACGCCTGCCTGCTTGTCTATGAATAACAAGAACTGGGGCTTGCTTGAAAATGAGGCAATGCCTAGCAATTTTTCTGATGAATATGTAATATTTTTCAAGGTTTTCGTCAGCTGTAGTGTACTATTGTATTGTTCATAACCGCCTACATATAGACTGAACCCAACATGGTATTTTGTGTTGCTGACTGTTTCATAATAATCGCAGTTCATTTCATTTGCGCCAAAAAGCCCGTTGTACAGCTTTGATTCTGAAGTGTTTGACCATGACGTGACGGTAGACAGTTCATTAGCAGATACCATGTTTCGGCAACCCCTGTATTCAAGCTTTAGGTCAACCCTGTCGGGCTGTTCTAGAGGTGCTGTAGGCGCGCTATTGTTCACACAGCCTGCCACAAGGGCCAAAACAAGAATTGTTATTGCAAGGCTTTTCATTGGATAAGTATTTTCCAAAAAGCTAATAAATGCTTTTTAGTCGTCCTGAGCAGATGCTATACGGCTTGATGATGCCATTATGTTTTCAGTTTGGCATCTATGGCTTTTGCTGCTGACAGCAGGCTGTTCCAGTCTGCATCTGTAAGTCGACCTTCTGCTTCTAACCTTAGCCATACAACTATGCCTGTTTCCTTGTCAACAAATCCCAGTATAGAAGGCTTGAATGAAAAGGAATGCGAGCCCATTATCGTTGCATCCGAGCCTGTATTGCCTGTAGAGGCTTTCCATGCTCTTGCAAGGTCTTCAAGTTTTTGAACACCGCCTGTGAAAAGGCTGAATGTAATATGGTACTTGTCTGCAGACGTTTTTTCATAATAGTCGCAGTCCATTTCCACAGCTCCATAACTGCCTATAAAATAATCAGTGTCTTCTGCCTGCCATGGTGTTGAGGCTTCCAGCTCTTGTTCAGTTATCAAGTCATTACAGCCCTTGAATCCAAGTCGGTCAACAATTTTATTTTTAGCATTGTAAGATGCCATAAAAACTGCTGCACCAGCTATAACTATTATTAT
>JACQNW010000059.1 GCA_016202845.1 Candidatus Aenigmatarchaeota archaeon | reverse complement strand
GAATTGCTTAAGCAGAAATTGAAAGGATTGTATATAGGAAAAGAAATAATAACAAATGAGGACCCGGCTTACGAAACTCACTTATTCGCCAAAGAAAGCGAATTATTTATTTTGGCACGATGAATCTGCGCAAGCTATATTACTTTGTATGTCGCGTTTGCGCTTCCCTTGAAGGTTGGCGATATTCTGTTTGTCGCTATGTTTGTGAATGTGTAATTTCCTTTTGTAGAGTTTGTGCTTGATGTTATTGAAAATGTTGTCGTTTTTGACGCGCCAGAGCTTACTGCCAGGCTTGCCGGGCTGAAAGAAGCGCTCCATGTAGCTGGTATAAGATATGTCATGTCAAATGTCGAATTCCCGCAACCGCTGCTGTCCATGTTTGTAACAGTTGTTGTGTAATTTAGCGTCTTGCCGGAGGTTCCTGATTGTTCTAACGGGCTGATTGCAACCGCAGGGGTTGCCCTTACGCAGCTGATGTTAGTGACGGTCAATGTATAAGTTGTTGCCATTGTTTTTGCTGAACTTGTTCCTATGATTGTAATAGGATATGTTCCTATCGGCGTCGATAGTGTTGTCGTCACTTTGAATGTTGATGTATAAGTAGGCTTTCCCGATGAAGGCGCGAATGTGCATGCAGAGGATGGAGGGCATCCTGTTCGCGAGAGTGTTACGTTTTGTGTCGGCCCTGTTATCAATGTTACTGTAGTTGTGCTTGTTGCAGCGCCGCCTCGCGCAACGCTTCCGCTTGCCGGGCTTGCCGAGATGCTGAAATCAAACGTTGTATTTGTCGCATTTCCTGTAACAGTAAGCGTATACGTTGTTGTTTTGCTCCTGCTAGGGCTCGTGCCCTTTATGGTTATTAAATAGGTTCCCGGCGACGTTGACGCTGTCGTATTTATTGCAAGCGTGGAGGAAAATGTAGGCTTTCCCGATGAAGGCGTGAATGTGCATGCGGCGCCTGCTGGGCATCCTGTTTGAGAAAGCGAAACAGTTTCAGGCGTTCCGCTTAGCAAAATCGCGCTTATAGAAGTCGACACGCTTTTGCCTTTCTCAACAAATCCTGACGACGGGCTTGCAAAAAGAGAGAAGTCAAATGTCGTGTTTGTCGAGTTCTTCGTGACGGTTAGCGTAAAAATAGCGCTTTTTGTTTTGTTGCCGCCCTTTCCTGTCAGTATTATTCTGTATGTGCCTGGCGGCGTGGACAATTTTGTTGCGACCTTGAATGTTGAATTATAGGTAGGAAAGCCTGATGAAGGCGCGAACGAGCACATCGCTGACGGCGGGCATCTTGTGTAAGAAAGAACGACTTTTTCTGCAGGCCCTGTTATTAGCTTTACAGTTGCAGTTGTCGATGCTGTTTTGCCCTGCTCCACCAAAGCGCCTGCCGGGCTTGCCGAGATGCTGAAATCAAACGTTGTATTTGTCGAGTTCGCGGCATACGCGGTTGCCTTGCCGGCGCTCGCATAACCTTCTGAATAAGCGAACGCGAGGGCAGCAATAACAATCACCGCAAGCGCGATAAGATAATGAGAATAAGGGCTTTTTCCATCATTCATATGTTTTCAATGCATAAAAGCCATATATAAAGATTTTACATCTTTTCCAGGACTTCTATGCCCAGCAGTTCTAATCCTGTTTTCAGAACATAGGAAACTGCAGAAACAAACGCCAAAAGCTGCTGCTCGTTTTTGCTGCCAATTATCTTGTTTTCATGGTAGTACGTGTTGAATCTTGCAGCCAGCTCATGAAGATAATTTGCGAGATGATTGGGCTTTAGTTGTTCTGCTGAGCTGTCTATTATTTCATCGAATTTGGAAATCATTTTTGTGATTTCAATTTCCTTTGAACTGAGCGGTCCCGCCAAAGGTTTTTTCCCGGATTTACTTAGTATGGACTTTGCCCTTGCATACGTGTATTGCAAATACGGGCCTGTATCGCCCTCAAGGCTTATTGCTTCTTCTGGATTGAACATTATGTCCTTTTGCGGGTCTGTTTTTATCATGAAATATTTTATTGCAGAAAGTGCTATTGCAGTGCTTCTTTTTTCCAGCTCTTTTTTCGATAAAGTTGTATCTCTTAGTTCTATCTCTTTCTTGGCCATTTGGCTCATTTCTTCTATCAGGTCATCAGCATCAACAACAGTGCCTTCTCTGCTCTTCATTCTGCCCGAAGGCAAATTTACTAAACCGTAAGAAAGATGATGGCAGTCCTTGTGCCATGAATAGCCGAGAAGTTCAAAAATCTTGAAAAGCTGCTCAAAATTAAGTTTTTGCTCGGATGCGACAACCCAGATGCATTTTGAAAGCTTGTATTTTTCAATCTTGTGCTTTGTAAGTGCGAGGTCATTTGTTATGTAAACAGAAGTACCGTCGCCTCTTAGCAACACTTTATTGGGCAGGCCATGCGCTTCAAGAAGCGCTACAATGTCGCCTTTCTCGTTTTCAATAAATATGCCGGTTCTCATTCCTTCTTCTATTAGAGGCTTTGCCTTGTTGTAAAAGTCGCTTTCAAAAAACCACACGTCGAATCTTGACCCGAACTTGTCGTACGTTTCGTGAAAGCCGTCCAAAGTCCATTTCCTCATCTTGAGCCACAGCTGTCTTGTCTCTTTGTCGCCTGCTTCCCATTTTTTCAGCATTTCCTGTGCTTCTTCCTTTATTTTTTCATTTCCCTTTGCTTTCTGCTCAAACATTACATAATAGTCGCCTACAAAATGATCTCCTTTCTTTTTTGGCTGCTCTCCCTTTCCCCATTTTTTATAGGTATACATTGACTTGCAGATGTGAACGCCCCTGTCGTTTACAATATTAGCTCTTATCACGCTATGTCCAATGAATTCTAGTAAATTGGAAGCAGCCATCCCTATTGTATCGTTCCTCAGATGCCCTATGTGCAAGGGCTTGTTTGAATTTGGCCCAGAATATTCAACCATCACCTTTTTGCCTGTTTTCTTGTAGTTCAGCCCGGCATTCATTTCTTCGACAATTTGTTTTGTGAATTTTTCCTGGTTTATGTAAAAATTAACATAGGGCCCGAGGGCCTTTATCTCGCCTATCAGGACTCTTTTCTTTTTTTTGTATTCTCTTTCCAGCGATCTTGCAATTTCTATCGGATTTTTTCCAGAAGCCTTGGCAAGGTGAAAGCATGGCAGCGCGAGGTCGGCAATTTCATTTTTTGGCATTTCAAGATATTTTGCATTTGCGCCGCATATTTTTTCGCATTCTTTCCTGAAGCCTGAAAACATAGAAATAGATTGCAATTCAAAGATTAAAGTTTAGGAATTACAAAAAATGCATGATAATAGGTGTGGTGGGCAAGCCATCCGTGGGAAAGTCGACTTTTTTCAAGGCATGCACTTTGTCAGAGGTAGAAATAGCGTCGTACCCTTTTACTACAATAAAGCCGAATCGTGGCGCAGGATACGTCAGGGTAAAATGCGCAGACAGGGACTTTGGCAAGCAATGCAACCCGTCATCTGGATTTTGCATAAATGGGACAAGATTTGTGGCCGTTGAGTTGGTTGATGTGGCAGGCTTGGTTCCGGGCGCGCATGAGGGAAAAGGCATGGGAAACCAGTTCTTGTCAGACCTTAATCAGGCTGACTTGCTGATACACATAGTGGACGCTTCCGGCACTGCCAATGAAAAGGGCGAGGTTTCGGAAAACTATGATCCATGTTTTGATGTGGAGTTTCTTGAAAAGGAAATTGATTTGTGGTATCTCGATGTGATCAGGAGAGGGTGGGACAAAATAACCAGACTGGCAAGGCAAAAGGGCGCAGCAGGAAATGAAATGTCTGCGCAAATTAGCAAAGCTCTTGCAGAGCAGCTTTCTTCTTTCAAGGTTACAAACGCAATAGCAAAAAATTCTATCACTGCTTCCGGGTTGAAAGAAGAGGATTTTGAGAGATGGCCAGAGGAAAGCCTTAGGCAATTGGCTGCCGAGCTCAGGAAAAGAACAAAGCCGATCATTATAGCTGCAAATAAAATGGACCTGCCAAAATCAAAAGTGAACATTGAAAGGCTGAAAAACAAATTTCCTGATTATAAAATTGTCCCTTGTTCTGGAGATGCAGAAGTTGCGTTGAGAATGGCTGCAAAAGCAAAGCTTATAAAATATCTTCCAGGAGATCCTGATTTTGAAATCATTGCAGTAGGAAATGATGCGTCTGCACGCCCTTTGAGCGAAGCACAAGCAACAGCACTTGAAAAGATCAGGTTTTTTTTGAAGGAATTCGGCTCTACCGGGGTCCAGCATGTACTGGATACGGCTGTTTTCGATTTCCTTCAGTATATTGCAATTTTCCCCGGCAGCTCAAAAGGCCTGACTGACTCAAAAGGGAATGTAATGCCCGACTGCTTTTTGATGCCTCCGGATTCAACTGCTTTGGACTTTGCATTCAGGCTTCATACTGACTTTGGAAAAACATTCCTGTATGCAATAGACGTGAGGAAAAACCAGAGGATAGGAAAAGAGCACAAGCTTAAGCACAGGGATGTCATTGAAATTATAAGCGCAGCAAAATGAACTTTATTAGCATACAAAAAGATGTGAAAATACTCAAGTCTAGGGCGAAGAGGAGAATGAAAATCTTTATTTCGAGGTTCCTGAAAACACATCTTTCACTCAAGTGATGAAGACAGGAATCTTGAAATTTATGCACAAAAAACCTGTTTTCTGCAATCAGGTCGTATGAGGGCATCTTATTTATTTTTTGCTGAACAAACCCCTTAAAAACCTTTGTAGTGTAAATCTTTTATGCAGAACGAATCCCCAACCAACAATAAAATATGCAAGGTCTGTCTTACCAGCAATATGTTATGCAGCGCATGCAATAGCAGGCTGGAGTCTGGGCAAATCTCTGATCTAGACGTTAAGCTTTCCAGGGCTGTGTTTGCAATAAGGCCTGATGCAGAATTTTCAAAGTACATAGTTTCAGATAATTTCATCATAATAATTGCAGATAAGGACAATGCGCGCAAGATAATAGGAAAGGCAGGGCGCAACGTACAGACGATATCCAAGCAGTTGAATAAAAAGCTCAAAGTTGTGGAAATATCAGGGCACAATGTTATGTTAGAAGAGCTTCTTAGCGTTCCCATAATTGCAATAAACAAGGTCTACCAGCAGCAACCCGACGCATCTGGCGCAGGTGAATTTTACCGCGTGCGCATAGACAAAAAGTTTTCAAGAAAAGTCCGGTTTTCAACATCCATAGCATCTGCAGTCCTGAACAAAAAAATAGAGTATGTCTTCGAGTAGCATACACTTCGAGCTGTCAGAAGCAGCAATCTGATTTTCAGAGATGTTATTTATAGGTAAGAAACATACAAAGTTATGCAAAAAAATGGTTATGGTCAGTTCAACGGAAGTGCCTGGTTTAGAGATGAAGGAAGGGGAAAAGGAAAATATACAGAGGCAAAAGCAAGAATAGACGACCCATATTTTGGACTTGTTGGCCACGATGATTCTCAAACCGGATTGCATTTTGACTTATCTACAGAAGATCATGGGCGATCTTCATCCTGGGACATGACCAGCTCCAGAGATATAGAAGAATTTCTTAGACATGCAGGTGCGAGAAAAACTGAAGAACTGGATAACACAGTTGTTGTAATTTATAGAAGCAAACAGCTAGAAGTAGTGGGCATCGGGGTAAATAAAAATTTAATTCCAAAAAAATAATTTGCTTTAGTATCTTCTTGTCCCAATCTTTGCATCTATGTTCTTCAGCCTTTCATTCACAAGCTCTACTTGCGATTTTATGGCTGTGAGCTGGTTTTCTATGAATGCCAGCCTGTCCATGACTTCATAGTTGTTTGTGTTAACCTGCGATTGAGAAGAAGGCAGTTCTAGAGGCTGCACAGGATCCAAAGATGCCTCAAATTCAGGATTGTATTCGTTCCCGAACCCCACAGATCTGCCCTGAACCGCAGCCTCTTTTGCAAACTTTCCTCTTCCAAATTGCTTGTCGTAATTTGCCGATGAAACTTCTTCTGAACCAAAGTCATCCTGTTCTGCATATTCAGCCCTTTCGCCAAGAACGTGGGATTTTATCGCAGAGTAGTCTGTCCTGTGTTTTTTCAAGAATCCAAGCAGTCCTTTCATGGTAAATTCTTACCTTCTCGCCTATATAATATTATTTTCTTTCGGCAAGCGCTTTATTTGTGTGATAAATATGCAACACACGAAAGAAAGGGCTCAAGCGAAGAAAATAAGGTAGACGCCGAAAATCAGCATAATCAATCCTATGAAAATCCCTGCCTTTCCCATTCCATCCGGCTGGTAATCAATCACATCCGGAAAGCTTGTTACAAGGAAAAATCCGACCAAACCTATTATAATCCCTGCAATCTTTGTCAAGATGGTAGCCAAAGTTATGCGGGAAAATATTATCCACCCGCCTGCTATAATCGCAGCAAGCCCTATCAAAAATATCATCATTATTCGTTTGTCATCAAAACCCTCTTCTGCAGACCAGTATATTGAAAGAACTCCGAATGCAATAAGGGCAGCAGCGCCTGCAATTTCCCAAACCATAATAGTATTC
>JACQNW010000061.1 GCA_016202845.1 Candidatus Aenigmatarchaeota archaeon | reverse complement strand
GCCCGAAAGAGCACATCGGAAAGCGCGTTTATGTAATCGTGAGAAAGCCAGATTAATTATGCAACAGGGCAGGTTAACTATAAATCAAATTGCAAGTAAAATTTAGGAAAAAAGAAAAAATAATTTTTATTTAGCGCATAGACGAAATGCGTAATTCGGCTTTTATTCTTCGTCTGATCCTTCTGACCCTTCTGACATTGAGCTTTCGTCAGAACCTTCCTCTTCAGAAGATTCCGCGTCTGAACTCTCGCTGCTGTCAGAATCACCGACTTTCTCGCCGATAGCGAACTTTCTTGCAACTTCTTTTATCTTTATCTTGCAGTGCTCGCCTTTCTTTGCGCCGTTCACAAAGATTATGAAGTTTTCAACCTTTGTTATACCGTCGCCTTTTGCGCCTTCGTCAGTTATCTCAACGTCGTATTCTTCACCGACTTTTACTGGTTTTGGCTTGTCGTCGTCGAATCTTCTTCCGCCGCCTCCGCCAAATCCACCGCGTCCGCCGCCGCCTCCGAAGCTTCTTCCGCCTCCGAAACCGCCTCCACCGCGCCTGTCTCCGCCTCTTCTGTCTCTATTGTCTCTCATCCTTAACACCTCATTTTTATAGCTGGTTATCTTGAACCAACTGTTTTAGTGGAATTAGCTTTCAATGAAGAATTAGCCCGTAACAGTTTGTAAAAACCTGAACCTGTTCCTGTAAGCCCGTCCCTTCACCTTTCATAGACCTATGCTTTGCATTTGTCTTAACTAACCCCGTAACATTTAGTAAGATAGATAGGTATTTATAGTCAACCAAGTACAGAATCCGGATATTATAACTTGGTTTACTATATGCGACCAATTTGTGTAATACCTGAATATTAAGTTGGTCAGCTATAACAAGTGATATTATGTTCTTCAGAAAAAGAGATGAACCGATAAAAGTCGAGCCGCTTAAGAATAACGAATGGAAAGGCAACGCTCCTGACTATGATGCTATAAAAAATGCAATGGAAGAACAGCCAACAATGAGGCAATCTACAAAATACAATGATTATCCAACGCCAAAAACCAGAACATTTATAACTGAAGAAAAGCCTGTTTATGAGGAGACGTATACAGAAACGCCCGGCGCTCCTTTATTTGTAAAGGTTGATAAATACCGCGATGTTCTAAGGGATGTTCATGAGCTGAAGCTTTACACAGCAGGCATAAAGCAGGTGCTGGACCTGCTGCATGATATAGAAACGATAAGAATGGATGCAAACAAGGTTCTAAGAGCAACTGTGCAGAGAATAGAAAAAAGCCTTGTGGAAATGGATTCTGAATTGCTAAGGCCAAGGGGGGCAATAATGTCCGAGATTACGAGGGAAGACACAGAAGTAAGGCATATAGAAGGCTCTTTAACAGAATTGCAGAAACAACTGTCAGACCTGAAGAGAGAATTACAAACTTTTAAGTAATACTTATGGATTTCAACAAGGATGAAGAGCGAGTTCTTTTGCAGAATTTTGTACGCAGGGCTATTGATGACCCAAGGACTACACCATGGGAAAAGGAATTTCTTGTCAGCATCAATTCGAATATAGCCGGAGGCAGAGACCTTACAGACAAGCAGAAAGCAATTCTGGACAAGATAAAGAAGAAATGCAGGAATGTGTTATAGATAAGACTGCAAAAGATTTTCAAAAGCTTGCCAAATTTGGACACAGCTTTGCTCAGAAAAAAGGAATAAGAATATTGTCGGCAGATGAGTTCCTAAAGACAATAAAATAAACGCGAGGGTTGCCGAGCGGTCAAAGAGCCCCTTTTCTTGAAAAGAAAAGTCCCTCGGGTTCAAATCCTAAGAAAGCCAAAAAAGCTTTCTTGGATTTCTCAGAAACAAAAGTTTCTGCAGAAAAGAACCTGATGGCTTTCGCAAATATTAAGGGGATTGACAATAGGCGCAAGGACAAGTCTTGAATTGAGTTATGATTCAGGAATGATTGCGATACTCAAGATCTTGTGGGTTAGAGAACAGACGCCGAAGGCGTCAATCAGCCATTCCCTCCGCAGGTTCGAATCCTGCCTCTCGCATTATAGCTGACCAACTTAGAGCCTTGGCATTCTATATTCACCGCATAGTTATATATCAATAGTTATACAATTTCTTATAACTAATTATAATTATACAGAAAACTATATATACTTATCTGTATAACTATACAACTAGGTATAATTATGGTAGAGAACGACTTTCTTAATAACATATGGGAATTGTATGGTGTTAAACAAGACCCATTTACTACTTCGCCTATTTTAGCAAAAGGTGGAACTCTTCCTATTGGTTGTTTTGTTGGTAGATTAGAAAATGTCAACAGGTTAGGTAGAATTATTGGTTCAAAAGGTGGTTCAAGAACATTGGTTTATGGCGATATTGGTGTAGGTAAGACAACATTCGTCAATGTTGTTCGGGCACATTCTATTGAAAAAGGATTTTTTACGCCTTTTAAAGAAATTGCTATACAAGGCGAATGGACATCAGACGATTTTGTTCTAAATACGCTTGCAAGATATGATGTATAAATTTCTGTTTCTTGATCTCTATTCAAAAGTCCCATATTAGCAAATTTTGTAGCTAGATGCAATCCATATGCATCTGCCTTAGCCTCCTCAAAAGCTGCATAAAGATCTTTGAAAGCTTCTTTGATAGTAACTTGTTGAGGTCCTATCTGCGCAGGTCCTAATCCATGAGAAAGTTCATGTAATAATACAAAATTAAAATATCCTTCAGGTGTAACAAAATCTACTTCGCTGGGATCTAAAAGAGTATATCCTATAGGCATTATAATATGATCCATTCT
>JACQNW010000060.1 GCA_016202845.1 Candidatus Aenigmatarchaeota archaeon | reverse complement strand
ATTCTAAACAGAAAGTTTGATGTAAGAGAAGAAGATGTCATAAAAATGCACAAAATGCTCATGAAAGACATTGACGTTAGGGCAGGCTACAAGCAATTGCCAAATGTCATACAAAGCATGGGAAGGGAAATACGTACAACAAAACCAGAGAATGTAAAAAAAGAAATGGATTTTCTTATTAGCTGGTACAATGACAACAAAGGCGTAATTCATCCTCTGGAACTTACTACAATATTCCACGGCAAGTTTGAAAAAATCCACCCATTCGAAGACGGCAATGGCAGGGTTGGAAGGTTTCTGGTAAACATTATTTTAATTAAAAATGGCTATCCGCCAATCATAATCAGGAAAAGCGTCAGAAATGCCTACATGTCATCCCTGCAAGCTTTCGACAATGGTCATGAAGACAAGATGAAGCGGTTTATCATAGAAAAATACAAAGATACGTTTGAGAAGTTCTTTGAGATTTATGTGAAATACGTATGAGAAGAAATCCTTACCTTATGGAAAAGAAAAAGCAGCCGCGTCAACTCGTGGGGCACCGCAGGCAATTTGAAAAGCATAATTGGCTATTTATATGTGATTTTTTGCCTAATTAAACAAAAGTTTTAAAACAATTGCCGTCTTATAATAAATTATAGGGGTGAAGAATATGAGATATGCAGCAATAGGTTTGGTATTGGCTCTTCTCTTAGTCCCGTTGTCTTTTGCGCTGTATGCGCCAGCAGTGCAATCCGGCGAGCATGGTGCCTGCATGATAGTGGGACTAGGCCACGGGTGCGGTGCGGGAAACCATCTGCCTGAAAGATCGTTTGACAACAGCATGATCAGGTCGGCAGGCTATGGTTCATCGATTCATCATGGCTTCCGTATGATGCCATGATTTTTCTTTTTTATTTTGAAGTTCATTTTTTTCAGAAGCTTGAGAGCATGAGTCAATGCGGTCACCATTGTAATGCTCTTGTGATTGAGTGTTAAAGAGCAGTTCTGACGTTCTGTCTGATAGGCTTAAGAAGGCGGAACACACATGCGGGAGTACTGGAGTAGAAAAAACTTTTATATACGGCCTAAGTGCATTGTTTAGTAATTGCTATTGGTGTGGTTTGTGGCAGGCGGAAAATGGGAAGAAAAATTTTTTATATGTTTCTTGCATTGATTTTATTATTCCCGCCAATCTCATTTGCTTATGATGTTTCAGTATCAACAGACAAATTTATTTATGCAGCCAATGACACTGTTTTTCTCCAGGGCAGCGTGAAGTCAAACGGCACGGGCGTTGAAAATGCTTCTGTTGCATTTTCCTATTCAGGACCTGCGTCTTATTCTGCAACTTTTATAACAAACACAACAGGCGAATTTAATTACACATTTCTTCTTTCTGCTTCAGGAACATATGCGATGGTCGCAAATTATTCTGGTGATTCGGTCACGCATACAGTAAAAGTCAAGCCTTACAAATACATTATATTGAAGACAGACAAGCCCACATATACAGCAGGCGACAACGGTTCGCTTACTGTCACAGTGACAGATGCAAACGGCGCAGGAGTATCCAGCCAGACAATAACTACGGTCATGCACTATGCAAACAAGTCATCGTATTCAGCAACAATCTCTCCGTCATCCGCAGCAACAGATTCTGCGGGCAAGGCGGCATTCACATTTCTGGTGCCGTCCGCTGAGGGCGAGTATTTGTTTGAAGTGAATGGTTATGAAAGTGCAGTGAAATTTGTAGTGGGCGGCTTCGAGCCGTCAATGAAAATAAACCCGGCAGTTGGCGCCAAGAACAGCAATATTACAATAAGAATTGCGGCAAAAACACCGTCAGGTCAGGGCATTGCCATTTCAGGACAGATAGTTATAACAGCCCCTAATGGCACGCAGTCAACAATAACGTCCCTTGCGCAGTACAATGACACCACAGGCACAACCGTTATAGGCGTCTATGAAAATATATTTTCAGACACTCCTTCAGGAGGGCGCTATTCAGTAAAGGCTACAATCACGCAGTCTGGCTCAAACCTTACAAGAGAGCT
>JACQNW010000063.1 GCA_016202845.1 Candidatus Aenigmatarchaeota archaeon | reverse complement strand
GCAGACAAAAATCTGAAAAAATGGAAGGAGTCTGAAGATCGTGCAAAATTCAGATAAGATAATAATTGATACGTATGCATGGATAGAATATTTCAAAGGGTCAGAAGAAGGTGTGAAGGCTAAAAAATTTATAGAAGGTGACGTTATTCTGTTTACACCTGCAATTGTAATTGTGGAATTGAGTGACAAATACAGAAGAGATCAAATAACTGAGTGGGAAACAAGAAGGCACTTCATATCATTAAAATCTGCTATTTTACCTCTAGACGAACATACAGCCGATATAGCAGGTGTCATGAAGCAAGAATTAAAAAAACAATATAAAGATGCGGGATTAGCAGATGCCATTGTCTCAGCTCACGCTTCTGTTTTGAATGGAGACATTCTGACTGGTGATAAACACCTCAAGAATTTGGAGAATTCTATAGACATTACAAAATAGTTACCGCCTGAATGTCCATTCATCATTTTTGTATTTAATATTGGCCAGCTCTCTTGCCCTTTTTAGCTCTTCCTCAGTCCATGCAGTTCTTTCAATATCTTTGCCTGATGAAAATGCATCAAAAAGGGCTTTCTTTACATGCTGCTTTTCGATATTAATTATATTTTTGACGCATGTCACCCTTTCTTCCGCAGATTTTATGCCTTTATCAGATATTTTTTCTCCCCCAACCTTCAGGACTTTAAACATGTCTTCCAGGTTTAGGTCATAAAGCAAGGTTCCATGAACCATTGTTGAACCATTCGCTCTTGTTAGGGCATTTCCAGATATTTTCTTGCCGTCTGATGTTATATCGTTTATCGGCTTGAATTCTGTGTTTATGCCAATGGCTGCTAATGCGTCTATTACATGCTGGCAGATAAGCCTGTAGCATTCATTAATGTTATTAGGCATCATGTGTTGCGGAGCAATTAAGCTGTATGTTACTTCCCCATGTGTGTCAAGGTACATGGCGCCTCCGCCGCTTATCCTTCTTACGATGTCAATGCCTTTCTGCCTGCAAAGCTCAACATCAACCTCGTCATGTATTTTTTGAAAATACCCTATTACAACAGCCGAGGGTGACCATTCATAAAATCTCACTGTCGGCTGCCCGCCATTGCCTACGAACTCCATGCAAGCTTCATCAAGGGCCGCATTCATTGCTGCATTCCAGGTTTCAGGCCCTATTATTCTCCATTTCATCTTTGGATATTAGACTAGAAATAATTAAATCTACAGTTCTGCCTCTGAAAAAATAGAATAAGAATTGCCGCTCTTTTCTACAGAGATCTCATGGGTGAAATTTCTGTCTCCTTTTAGCGTCCTATCTAGCATTTGGTAATCGCTTGGCGCTATATCAGCTTTCCTTCTTTCTAAGTCATTTTCATCAATCAGCTCGACTTCGCCTGAATTTTTGGCAGTGCCTGTAGCAGAACATAGAAAAACGCTTATTTCATGGCCATAGACCTTGCCATTCTCAACCAAAGACTCATAGTACTCGCCTACGAACTCTTTTTGTGCCAAAGTCAGTCCTGTTTCTTCATAAATCTTTCTGGCCAACGCTTCTTCGGGTGTTTCCTTGTCTTTGATTTTTCCGCCAGGCAAAATAAGCAAGTCCTTGAGGGGCGCTTTTTTTCGCCTGACAAAAACAAGGCTGTTGCCAAGCTTAACTATCCCAACAGATATTCTCATGCCAGATCACCCGCCACAATGCGTTGAACGTCATCTGCAGAAAATCCTACTATTTCAAAGTTATTGGCCCGCAGCTTTTTCTGGATCGTTTCTTTCAAGTCAGAAACTTTTGTTCCAACAACCGCCCTTTCAATCTCCTCAATGCACCATTCAGGGTATGCAAAAAAATCCCCGCTTAACTCAAAGAACGTTATTATTCCAGTGTGATTTGAAGCGTCTTTTCTTATTTTCCATTCCACAGCAAGCATCTTGCCTCCGGGTATTTTCTTTATTGCTTTCATTATAAGAACTAGAATGAATAAATTAAAAAGCTTAGGCAGCAGATGCTTCAGGCTTCGGCCACACTATGTTCTGGCCAACCATGACATATGCCAGGTTATAGTAAGTTCAGTTGATAATTGAACTTTTACTGAACTTACTATAGAGGAGGTTAGGTAAATACAAAGTTCACTAATTTACCGAACCGACTATTAGATTTGTTAATTTTTATCTTGCCGCCGTAAGATTTTTCTAATTCGATGCAATCAGGAGTTTCGCCTGTTATGATTTATAAGCAACTATTAAGTAGTGACTTTTTAAGCATTCCTGTTACTCTTTTACTCATGAAAGAAGTCGTTCACATACTGAGCCTTGCCACAATGTTGGCCATGACAATGATAGTATTCCTGACTTTTGTTGTCGCCTATGCTTCGCCTTCCAAAAGCGCTTTTGTCCTGATAAACGAGCTTGGAGAAGCCGACATGGAGTTGATGCTTTTAAGCTTCCTATTGCTCCTGAATGCAGCCACTACAATCACGCTTTCCAGGGGCATTTACATAAGCAGAAGGGAAAGGCAGATTCTTCAGAAATTGCGCTTCATGCGCAGGAACAAGAAATACTTCAGGGAAATGGCTAAAATAAAGCCGTATTACGTGAGATATGAGAATTAGGTGAGTTTATGCGCAAAAGGAGATATGCAGGCGAAAGATTTGCAAGGTATTCCGGCGCGCCAACTGCTGAAGGCATGCTTGCAGGACGCCTGGCAAAACAAATAGAAAAGGGCGATGTGGCAGAGCTGAACAGGATTTTTACCGATCTTGGTTTTTCCGAAAATATAACGGCTCTGGATTCCCTCAGGAACGACAACAAATCAATAGCAACGGTGCTGGGAAGGCTGGAAAATGCTGAAACTTTTGCTGACATTGAAATTTTATTCAGCATCTTTGACAGGGTTTCAAAAACAGCCATGAACGTATCGGGCACAGCAGGGAAGCCGCGCGAATATTTTGGCGCGCCTGAAGACCCTTTATATTTTGCGCTAACTCCTATTGCCGGCCAAAGAACCGCTGCACAAAATTACATGAAAAACATACTGAAAAAATTTCCACTTTTGCCTTATGCACATGATGTTCTTTTGGCAAAGGCAGGGCGCGAAAAGAGCGTTAACCTGTTCGCAGGCTATGTAAAAACTGACGACACAAAACCTTTCATATTTCTTGACGCTTTCTATGGCGACCCGATGCAAGATTTTAGGCTTTTGGAAAGCTACAGCACTGCAAGGGCGGGCGCGCTAGGACAAGAAGTAAAGCCTGAGCAGGCAGCCCGCCACCTAAGCATGACATACGGACGCCTGGCAGTATCAAAATTAACCGAAATGCTGAAAGCTGGCGCTAAAGCAGCAGTCCAGCCAGCATCAGCTTACGATAATGCTATTGAAACAGCAGCAAAGCAAGGCGCTCCAGAACCAGTAATAGAAGCCCTCAGAATGGAAAGGGATTTTCTATACAGAACAAGGTGATATGTTTCTTCATGCTTATTTCGAGGTTCCTGAAAACACATCGGCTTTAGCCATATGAAGACAGGAATCTTGAAATTGATGCACAAAAAACCTGTTTTCTGCAATCAGGTCGTATGAGGGCATCTTATAATTAGCCGTATCTCTGCTTGACAGCAACCGTGGGCTGGTTGCAGAAGCCGCTGACTTCTGATTCTGCTATGGTCAACCCTGAAAAGCTAAAGACAAGCTCGGTTATCTTTTTATTGAGATTCTGGTCGCTGAATTCGTCAGCTTTCGCCTTGTCGCAGGCGCATAATGTCGCCTCTACAAAAGCATTGTACTTCTGTGCCTCGCTGCTGGCTAAACAAGCCTTTTCAGAATCCGGGCACAAGTCGGATTTTACAGAAGTTGCAATAGGCTTCCAGCAGCTCTTGCAAGCGTCGCCCCCCTTGCCGCCATTAACTTCAATGCACTGCTCGCCCAGATAGTTTCCAGTGACTATGAAAAAAACAAATATTACAAAAATTACAGCAGCTATTTTGTGCCACATAAAAATTACATTTACTTGGCACATTATAAAGTTTTTTATATTGAGCAGTACCTCCGAAAGTGTCAACTATATATAATTGCCTGATCAATACTTTCCCATGGAAGAAAAGAACTTCCACACGCTGGCTGAAATAATCAGAATCATGGCAAGTACAGTTGAAGGGAGGCCTGAAACTGCTATGGGCGAATTGTATCAGGAATTTGAGAATTTTCTCACAGAAGAGCAGAAGATAGAGATAAAGCAGGCGTATAATTT
>JACQNW010000066.1 GCA_016202845.1 Candidatus Aenigmatarchaeota archaeon | reverse complement strand
TAGGTATATAGGAATAAAGGAGAAGTGACAACAATGCAAACAATAGAAAATCAAAACAATACAAGAATGATAAGAGGACAAGAGATAGCAAATACAAGCAGAATTATGAAAAGAGAAAAAGGCGGTTACATAGTGCCTTCACAATCTGGTGGCGGTGCATACTTGGTAACATACGAAAACTACAAGCCACAGTGCGAATGCAAAGACTTTGAATTGAAGGGTGTTTTAGGAATAAAATGCAAACATATTTGGAGTGTTGAGATAACACTTAACAAGAAGCTTTACCCTGATGGCACGATAGAAGTCACACAGACAGTAAGGAAAACTTATGCACAGGATTGGAGTGCATACACAGAGGCTCAAACAAACGAAAAATCTTTGTTTCTGGAATTGCTTAATGACCTATGCAATACAATAGACAATCCTGTTCATGATGGCAGAGGCAGAAAACCAAAGAACATGTCGGACATGATATTTTGCTCTGCTCTCAAAGTTTATACAACATTTTCATTAAGGCGTTTCATAAGCGACATGAAAACAGCAAAAGAAAAGAATTACATTAACAGCCTTGCAGATTACAGCACAGTAGCTCTTTACATGGAAAATGCAGACTTAACACCTATGCTTGTTGATTTAATCTTGAAGTCAGCAAGACCACTTAAGGCAGTAGAGACTGAATTTGCCATAGACAGCAGTGGTTTCGGGACATCAAGATTTTCAAGATGGTTTAGCTTCAAGTATGGCAAAGAAGTCAATTCAAGAATATGGGTTAAGGCTCATCTGATGTGTGGAGTTAAAACCAATGTTGTTACAGGCGTCAAGATAACCGAAGCCTATAGCCATGACACAAAAGAATTTCCAGAGCTATTAGAAACAACAGCCAAAACATTTGAAATCAAAGAAGTTTCTGCGGACAAGGCTTATAGCTCAAGAGATAATTTAGAGCTTGTGGATAGTTTGGGTGGAACAGCTTTTATTCCATTCAAGAGCAACACGACAGGCAAAGCCAAAGGCTCTTTATTGTGGAAAAAGCTATACAACTACTACACATTTAACAGGGAAGAATTTTTACAGCATTACCACAAGAGAAGCAACATAGAAAGCACGAACAACATGGTAAAAGTAAAGTTTGGCGATTATGTTAGAAGCAAGACATGGACAGCACAGGTCAATGAAGTGCTTTTAAAAATCCTTTGCCACAATATCTGTGTAGTGATACAAGAGATGTATGAGCTGGGAATTGAGCCAAACTTTATGTTGAAAAATTGAAGTTTTTGTTGAATTATTGGGAATTATTTAACAAAGCCTTTGGGGCTTTTTACAATAATTATCATGCCAGCTAGATCAAGGGATATAAAAATTGCTGCGATTCCTGGTTGATGGCCACCATACTTGAGGCTATCACTGTAATATTTCTTTTGCTTACCGGCGGCTCCGTGAGCCTTGCAGTATCTACTGCACTGCTAGGATTTCTTATTGGTCGACGAAATGCATTTCGAAGATGACTATAAACAGAATTCATAAATCCCTTAAGAAAAAAAATTACGGGCACAAATTTCTGTCTTTGAAAATTTGTGCCGCCCGTATAAAATCTTTATTTGGCGCTTTTGCTAATCAGTATTATGGTTGTCGAGACAGAGATCGTACTTAAGCCGTTTCTTGCTGCTGTCATTGGAAGCGCAGCCGCAAAAATCACAAGCAAAAAGGACGGAGACTTTGATGCATAACATGCGGTTTTTGTTTGGGAGAACAGAGCTTGACGAACTTTATGCGAGCAGCGTTGTCCGGCATCTGGCAATGGCCATCATCAATATATTTATTCCAATTTACCTTTATCAGATAGGATATTCAATTCCCATTATATTACTTTTCTATGCAGTGAAGAGCCTTTTCCATGCGTGCTTTTCGCATATTGCTGCAAAATCTTCCATCAAGATAGGTGTGAAAAAGACGATATTAATCAGCGCACCGCTGCTTATAGCTTATTATCTGTTGCTTACACAGGTTTCTATCTTTGGAATATTGATATTAGCTGCTATCCTTCTTGGTATTTCTGACGCACTTTACTGGACGCCTTTCCACGTTTATTTTATCAAGTCAAGCGATTGGAAAAACAGGGGAAAGCAGGTCGGGATTTATGACATGCTGGCAAATGGCTCTGCCTTTGTCGGGCCCCTGATAGGCGTGGCATTGTTTGCGCTGTACGGCTTTGACGCCATGTTTGTTGTTGCTAGCGGGATGATCTTTGCTTCTACGATGCCGCTTTTTTTCACAAAAGATGTCAGGCCGAAAAATAACTACAAATTCTCAAGCATTGACGAACATCTTGTCGCCGCTTCCATCGGAAACGGCCTTCGCAGCTTTTGCGATGAAATAATATGGCCGTTGTTTGTTTTCCTGACGTTAGGAAGCCTTGCGCTTTTTGGCTACCTGGCTGCATTCGGAATGCTTGTTTCATTAATTGTTATAGCAATCGCGTCTGTGCTGGCTGACAAGCACAGGAAGAAAAAAATGCTGGTTGTGGCCAGCACGACTGAATCTGTTTTCTGGGTGATAAAATCCATCCTGAGCACTCTGCAGCAGTTTGTAATAGTTGAGGGATTTTTCAGGGTTGTCCAGATAATAAGATGGCTGCCTTTCCAGGCAATGTGCTACAACAGGGCGGCTGCAGCCAAAAGCCCTTTGCAAAGCATAGTCCAGAGGGAAGTAGGCATACATCTCGGCTTTGTTATAGCAGCCATAAGCGCTTATTTCATAATTACACTCACAGGGGTTCTGCAACTCGCGTTCGCGCTTGGCGTTGCAGGCTCGCTGATGCACATACTGATAATCGAGAAAAAAAAGAGGAAGTAGTTATAATTATACAAAAACAAATTATTCTAATATGTAAGAAAAAGACAACTGCCTTGCGCGTCTTGCTCTTTCTAATCCAGAAACCACAGAATTATGTTCTGCAAAAGGTGGCCGAGTTGCCATGATGTTCTCTGTAGCCCATTCTAGATGATCTGGAAATGATATTGAAGAACTGTACATCCTTCCGACAAACCACAAAGATGTTGTGACTTCAATTAATTCATTATGCCTGTCCAAAAGCAGGGTCCTGTAGGTTGCTTTCATTTAAAAAATTTGTACGAAAGATATAAAACCTTATTTCAGAGCCTTGCCGTTCTTCCATACAATCTCGAAGAATGGCTCGAACATGTTTTCTGCAGCGTGCGAGCCTTGTGTCCAGAATGCGACATCCTGTGTTGGGTGTGTTTTCAGGTCGTCTGTCAGGCCAAGAACAAACTCATTGCCGTCAACTATGAACAGCCTGCCCTGCGCTTTTTCCAGGACTTCTACATCTGCTATGTCCTTTACCTGCGCGACTTTTGAAAGGCTTTTTGCAGATTCTGAGCTGTCTTTAGACATATGAGCTGCGATCTGTATCTTTACGCCGGAAGCGGCTGCTTTTTTCAGGACATTAAGATGATTTTCCTCAAGTTCTTTCAGGCCAGTGTCTGTTGTCATGATCTTTACAGATTTCTTTGCTTTCTTGAACATGGACTCGATTTGCTGATGCATTGCATACCGGCCTTTCAGGGCGCCTGTCATGTCCTCGGGCCTTAGCGTTTTTATTGATTCTTTATGAACTTTTTCAAGTTCTCTTATAGTATCACTTTTTGAAAGGCGGTCTATCCTTGAATTCATGTCTGTTGCTTCTTCATTTATCTTTTTCTTCAGCCTGTCCATTGCTTCCACGGGCTTTACAGCCACATATTTTATCGGCTTTCCAGGCTGAATTATAACAAATCCTCTTTCTGCCAGCGACTCAAGAACGTCATAACATCTTGATCTTGGAACATTAGAAATATCGCTAAGCTCGCCTGCTGTGCTTGCCCCTCTTGAAAGCAGGGCGACCCACAGATTTCTCTCGTATTTGTTAAGACCTATGGTCTTTAATGCGTCCAACGCTTTTGATGATGCTACCATTTGATTCACCGACGCCATTTAGTTAGAAGATATCGACGCTATGCGTCACTTCCGTTAAATGACAATTATACATGAAACGAAAAGTATATAAACGCATTTCTCATTCAGTAGTGAATTTAGGCAATTTCGTGGCATATAAAGCACATAGGCGCATTACGCAGGTAATTGCAATTTTCAGGCAAGTATTTCTGTGAGATCGAATCCCAAAAATTCAAGCCTGAAACCTCTGTTGTCCATGATTTTATTGAACAAGCAACCAAAAGCTTTAAATATAATTATCTTATAAAAGATAATGATGAAAACAATAGATATAAT
>JACQNW010000058.1 GCA_016202845.1 Candidatus Aenigmatarchaeota archaeon | reverse complement strand
GATAGATAGCATATTTTGGCATATTTATTTTTATCACAAGATTTATTAAAACGTGGTTACATGATTCAAGGCATAATTTTTGACTGGGATGGCGTGATAGCAGATTCATTGTCATATTACTACAAATTCCTGAAAATGCTTTCAGAAAAGGAAAACAAAGAATTCCCGTATAGAAATTTTACAGATTTTAAGATAAGAATGCCGCAAAGCTTTTCAGAAGCAGTTAGAATTTTAGGGATAAAATCTAACAATCCATTCGAAGAGTACGGGCCTTTGTATAAAAAATACATGGGCTCTAATATATCAATATTCAAAGGTATGAAAAGTCTTATTGAAACTAAACCAATGAAATTTGGAATAGCTTCTGCAGGACTGCAGCATATTATTGAATCAATGTTGAAAAAAGAAAATTTGTCTCAAAAATTTTCTTCTATTATTGGCTATAAAGATGGTATAAGAATGAAACCAGAGCCTGATGCATTGCTTTTATGCGCTAGAGAAATGAAAATCGGACCAAAAAATGCAATTTATGTAGGGGACTTCTATACAGACATAATAGCAGCCAAAAGGGCCGGAATGAAAAGCATAGCCGTGACCTGGGGATATTCAACAAAAGAAGTTTTGAAGCAGGAAAACCCGGATTTTATAGCCGAGCGGCCAAAAGATATTTGGAAAATAGTAGATCAACTAAATAATGGAGCTGCTTAGCATGGAGATTAGTGCAGGCATGGTGCTGTTCAGGAAAGATAACAAGAAAATTTTCTACTTATTGCTTCATTATGAAAACAGGGAAACAGGAAAGAAGCACTGGGATTTTCCAAAAGGGCATATCAAAAAAAGAGAAACTTTGGAGAAAACAGCCCTAATGGAATTGAAAGAGGAAACAGGAATAAAAGGTCCCAGGTTTGTAAAAGGATTCAAAGAAACAATAAATTATTTTTTCAAAAAAGGCGGCAAGCTTATATCAAAAAAAGTAATTTTCTTTCTTGCAGAATCTGACCAGGAACATGTAAAGCTGTCATTCGAACACATAGGTTACAAATGGCTTCCCTATGAAGAAGCAGTGGAGCAAGTGACATTCAAAAATGCAAAGCAGGTGCTGGAAAAAGCCAATAAAGCTTTACTTGAATAGTGTCCTGTTTTTCCTTAGGTACCATATTACTAAAGCAACAATTATAACTCCTATGATGTTTATCGAAACCAGGCTTGTTATAAGGCCGATTATTTCAAGTATCATAACTATCGTCCAGCCTATCTTTTCCATCTTCCACAGCTTATAGAAAGCAAACAGGCCAACTATGCCTAAAATCAGGAATACAACACCTATAATTCCGACAAAAACCCTGCAATATTTCCAAAGAGTCCGGGCAAGCCAGCCATAGGTACTACTGCAGTAAACAAAAGCCCTGCAAGTATCATGAATACGGAAAAAAGCATCCCGAGTATTCCGATTATGCTGACTCCCAAAGGCCTTTCTTTTACAGATTTTTTGACTGCCATAATGATTATTGTTTTTAATCCATATATAAAGCGACCCGTTTAACCAGGCGTCCTGAAGAAGCCGAAAGTTTAAACAAACAAATCTTTTTTTGTCCACAGATAAATCATAATCATAATGCTGACGACAGCGCTAAAAATCGAATTCATCAGGAATAAAATACCATACATCAGGGCAAAAATAACGCCTACAATTATCGACGCTATGCTAAGCACCATCACAAAAGACCATCCTGTTTTTTTCATTTTTAGCAGCAGATAAAATGCAAACAAGCTCACAATGCCCATTATTATTGACACTGTACCTGCAGTTTCAAAAGAGCCTGCCATCTGGCCAAAACTTTGCCCGACCGAATAGGCTTCCATGTATTTGGACAAAATAAAAGCTGAGATGCCAACCGGTATGCTTAAGGCAGACCATATCATGCCAAGGATAGAAAGAATTTTTATGCCCAATGGCCTGTCCCTGGCCTTTGCAGACTTTTCCTCTCTTGTAGTCATGTTTAAACATCTTGTTTTACATCATATACAAATATGCAGGCATCTTTTCCTACACAGCGAACCGAAGGCGCCAATGCAGAAGCTGTTGTAATTTACGCTGACAGCAGGGAATCAGGCAGCATGGTTGTATCTATACTAAAAAAGCACTGCTCGCTTCATGAGCAGAAGCTGGAGGTTGCTGATTACCTGCTTAGCGAAAGGGTTGCTGTTGAAAGGAAGACATCAACGGATTTTCTCCAGAGCATCGTAGACAAACGCCTTTTTGAGCAGCTCTCAAATATGAAACACAGCTTCACCAATCCCATTTTATTGATAGAAGGAAATTCTTTGTTTGAAAAGTCAATAAATGTGCACGACAATGCTATAAGAGGAGCGCTTGCTTCTATAACAGTGGACTTTTCTGTTCCTATTTTGTGGACGCATAACCAGCTTGAAACAGCAAAAATGCTGTACAGGATAGCTCACAGGGAACAGGTTAAAAAAAATAAAAATACCGGCATTCGCGGAAAGCGAAAGCTTTTTAGCGAGAACCAGATACAGGAATTCATGCTGGAGGGATTCCCTGGAATAAGCAACATCACTGCAAAAAAACTCCTGAAACACTTTGGCTCGCCTGCTGCAGTTTTTCAGGCATCTGAATCAGAACTTATGAAAGCAGACGGAATAGGCAGGGAAACAGCAAAACGCATTCGTATTATTCTGACAAGATCATATGAAAAAAGCATTTTGGAAGACTAAAACAAAACTACAGGCATGTAAGCCCTTTCTCCGGCCCTAACAGCAAATATTCGTTCATGATAATGATTGTTCTGATAAAAATAAATAACGCTTAAGAGCATTCGCTTCAGCTTATTTCTATGCTTTACCTGATAGGTGCTGGACTGAAGAAAGGCGACATTACGCTGAATGCAGTTGAAGCTCTGGAAAACTGCCAGAAGATATATGCAGAGCACTATACCGGCCACATGGATGTGGATTACATTTCAGATTTCATACACAGGGAAATTATTGTCTTGGACAGGGCAAAAGTTGAGAGCTTGCTGCTGATAGAAGAAGCCAAAGAAAACAACATTGCTCTACTTACGCCAGGCGATCCGTTGACCGCTACTACCCACATAGAACTTATGATTGAGGCAATAAGACAAGGCGTAGAAATAGAGATAATCCATTCGCCTTCCATATTTACAGCTGTGGCAGAATGCGGCCTTCAGCTTTACAAATTCGGCCGGACGGCAACGCTGGCAAGACCTCAGCAAAACTACAATCCGGATTCGCCTTATGACATAATTGTTGAAAACAAAAAATCAGGCCTTCACACATTGATGCTCATGGAAATAGACATGCCGGCAAAAGAGGCCGTTGAAATATTAAAAAAAATAGAAACAAAAAAGAATGGTAATGTCCTAAAAGAAAAAATAATAGCAGTTCATTTCGGTGAGCAAAACAAGATTCAATACAGAAATGCTGATTCATTAGACCTGCAAACGCCATGCTGCCTTGTAATACCTGGAAACCTGCATTTCAAGGAAGAGGAAGCGCTAGAACTGTGGAAATGATATTATGCAATTAGAAAACAACCTAAAGGAAGAAATTGAAAAATGGACCAAGAAGGCAAAGGAAAAAAGGAAAAACCTCAAGCTAATCGATGATTCTAGGGAAAATATGATTAAAAATATTGATGCTTACATCAAAGACTCGCAATATTTTCTGGAAAAAGGTGATCTTGTCAGGAGCTTTGAAGCCATAACATGGGCGTGGAGCTGGATGGAAATATTGCAGGAGCTGGACATAGTGGCAGAAGTTTGCTAATTTTCGAGCTTGGCTTTTAATTTTTTAATTAATTTTGTCTAAATAAAAAGCTTTGCAATTTTACAGCTCTAACTTAACTTCTGGTTCTGATTCGTATGGTGGAAGAGAGGCTATCCAGTCACTACCGAAAACCAGAGACGGCCCGCAAAGACCGACGCTGAAGCGCCCGAGCACGTCGGAGCCAGGACAGAACTCGCGCCCGACAAGTCTTTTGCCATTGTCCTGTTTTTGGTCAATTCGTTCTTGCATATAAGCGCCAGATAAATATTTTGAATTCAAGCCATTTGCTTCCCATCTTGCAACTGCACCGTCTCGTTCTTCAAAAGGCAATGTTTCTATTGGCACAGGAGTGCCTTCATGAAACAAGCCTGCAAAAGTGCCGTCACTGTCAGAAGTTGGTACGATATAACCAGCTTTTGGCGCCCATACCTCGCCTGTCTTTTCCCAGCCTTCGATACCATCAAAAGAAACGACTCTTAAATGAAGCCTTCCTTTGTTATCCACGCCTCTGCCACCTTTTTCGATAACATCCCTTGTTATTAATCCATACCACTGTCTTTCTCTTTTTTGATAGAAAGCTTCCATTGCTTGTGCAACAGGGTTTTCAAAATTATTCACACCTTCTGCTTTTGCCAAGGCATAAAGACTAATTGGAGTTTGTTCATGTAAATCAGGATAAGGTAGTTTAAAGCCTCTTGGGATTAAAGACACTTGTAAAACTTTACCGTTTTGTGAAAGTTTTATTGGCATATTCCATTTTAGAAAGAAAAGTATTTAAGTTTAAAATTATCACAAAAAAGTAGTATTTTAATGTTGCTAGAACAGCCCATGAGGCAATATTCCCCTGAGGAAGTAAAGCCAGAACAAGGCCATGACTATGAATGCGACGCCGCCAAGCACTAGGCGCGGTATCTTGTGGTCCATCTCATTCCATTCTTCTTTTGACAGCCAGAAGAGCGTCTTGAAGACGCCTGTGATTGCAGATAATTTTGACATGTTATAAACTGTGGAATTAATCCTTTAATAGGTTTTGTTAATCAGAAAAAATTCAACTTTTATAAACTTGTTTGACAAATTACCTGAAGGCGCAGTACATATTCCGCACAAATAAAGCTTATAGTTTCTTTATCTTGCCGGGCCTTGGCTCAAAGCAAGTGCCTTCGTTCAGTAGGTCGTTTATGGCAGATTCAACAATCTGCTCAGCCAAGCCAGAGGCTGCTATAAGATCGCTGTAATCACAGCCGTCACCTTTGTCCATTTTCTCTATAAGCGCTAGCACCTTTTCATTATAATCGTTGTTCTTCTGAGGCATGGATTCGAGCAAGGCTTCTGTGTACTCCTCAGGTATGGCATATCGTTCCCTCATCATTCTCTTCAGTTCATCTGTACTTTGTACAGTATTCTTGAAATCCATGACGATTTTCTTCTTGTCATCCAAGTCCCTGTGAGAATTTCTTATTTCAAGCTCTCTTAGAAGCTCATGGTTTACATCAAGCACAGTTGTTGTTTCAGGCGAAAGATAAACTTCTCCATGATATTCCTTTACACGGCCAATGACATCAACTATACTGCCAACTTCTATTGAATTGAACATTGCCATGCCACCGAATGCCTTTGCCCTGATTGTGCTTGTCCCGTCATCCAGCGTAAGCGACGCCATTTTCCCGCTCTCAGAAATAAATTTGTCGACTACTGTTGCAAGAATTCTTACCCTTGACAATTTTCCAAAATCTGTGAGGACATAATTAGGATTAAATCCTTCCTGTGTGATAAACTTGCCGGTCACAACAGGCGCTATCCTGGTCTTGACAGCCGTCAGTCTTCTCTTTTCTGTCATGTGAATAAGATGTCGTAAATTTATTTAAGACTCTTTTCAAGCAGTATTCTATTGTACTCAACTTTGTTCATTTTCTCCACATCTGTGAAATTGAAACCATGATTTATCAGATAATGCATCATTTCACGTCTTGTATTCCTTGTCTTTATTCTGAGCTTAGTGTACCCATTCTTCTTTGCCCATCTGCTTTGATGCTCCATCATTTTGCTGAGAATGCCATTTTTCCTGAATTCCGGAATGACTCCTGTCATCCAGCAGTAGAAAGTTTTATGGTCCAGCTCATACCCAACAAGATACCCTGCTGGCTTTTCATCAACAAAAGCTGCTATCATCAGGCATTTATTTTCCTTGCACCTATGTTTCAGCTCTAAGCTCGTATTTGGCTCATCAAATTCAGGAATTTGTGAATTTATACTTAATACCTCTTCCAAAGATGCTGGCTTGATTCTTATTTTCATAAGATATAATTAGTGCTGTAATTTTAAACCCATTATGTTTCCACTTTCGGAGGTACTCATTTATCAAGTCTTTCTGTAAAACCCGCCCCTTGGCTCGAATATGGTGCCGTCTTTTCTCAGTTTTTCAATTGTTTCCTGGGCGTCTTTTTCAGAAATTCCCTGGTTCTGGGCTTCTGCAAGTATGTCGGCTTCTGCAACTTCCCTGGAAGTCTGCTGCAGCTTTTCTATTATTTCCAGTATTGAATTAAGTCTTTTTCTTTTGCCAGTCGTAATTCCGCCTTCCAATTTGTCGATATCAATAAATCCGGTTTCCCTGTCAAAACCTAATTGCCGCAAAGAAAATTGCATGAGCCTCATCGCTCTTTCAGCATCTTCCCTCCTTACATGTGTATCTAGCCGTACTTTTGCAGAAGCTTCCGCCAATCTTAACAGTGCTTCATACTGTCTGAGTGTGATTCCAATTGGCCCGCCTTCGCCTGCAGGACTTCTCATTTCTATATAAAACCTTTTCAGAACTTGTGCGGCATCATCTGTAAGCACCAAATCTTTTACAACCTGCTTTGCATAAGCTATATATTTTCTAAGCAGGTGCAGGTCAATAACAGGAACAACTTTCTGGGGATCTGTTCTTGACATAATTATATGGTCGGCCAATCGCTCATCTGTTATCTTGTCAGGCTTGTCTATAATTGCAAACTTGAGGTCAAATCTAGATAATAATGTTTCAGGTATTTGTATCTGTTCTATTATTGTTTTGTAGGTGTCGAACCTGCCATATTGTGGATTTGCTCCTGCTAGGACAGCAGTCTGTGCAGGAAGAGTGGCGACTATTGAAGCTTTCGCAATGCTTACTGTCTCAACAGACATTGCTTCGTGCATTGCTGTTTGATCGTCTCTGCTCATTTTGTCAAATTCGTCTATGCTTATTACGCTTTTGTTTGCGAGTATCAGCGCGCCTGCCTCGAGAACCCAAGTTCCTATTACTTCATCTTTTCTTACTGAAGCAGTGAGGCCAACGCCAGAAACTCCGCTGCCAGAAACATACTTACCGCGAGGCACGACGCTTGAAACAAGTTTTAGCATAACAGTTTTGCCCGTGCCCGGATCGCCGCACAACAAAATATGTACATTGCCCCTGACCCTTGAACCATCGGGCATGTAGTGCGCCACGCCGCCAAAAAGTTGCAAGGCAACAGCTTCTTTTATTTCCTCGAAGCCGTATATTCCTGGAGCTATAGAAAGTTTCAATTTTTCATAAATATCCGGGTCATTTGCCAGATTTCTTATCTGCATTTCATCTTCAGGTGTGATGTCAAGGTCTTCATATTCAATCTCCCTTGTTTCGATATGATTTGTCTCAAGATATATATCCATTTTTATTGTCTGCTTGCCCTTTATTCTTCTTGGAAGTTCCTTCAACACCCCTGTTATTCTCAAGCTGGAGCCTGGGTCTGTTTTTTTCTGCATTTTCGGAGTCGTCAGGTCTTCTTTCATGAATATTGGAAGTTCTCCGGGCTGCTCGCCTGTTGTAATCTCGAAAGGCTCAATGCCCGTTACCCACCTTGTATCAATTAAATTTTTGTTTATAAGAGGAAAGTCTCCTCTCCTCCCGCACTCACACATTATTGGTTTTGTTAAAAGATTTCCATCCTGAAGGACATTTATCTTTGCAGAACAATCAGGACATTCGAACGTCGCAGAGTGTATTTGTGGCCTGACTTCTGTTGCAGATTTTATTGTAGCGTCTATCTGGATGAATTTTCCAAGGTGTTTTGCTCGAAGGTTTCTTATTCTATGCTGCCTGCTTTCAGGCAAGTTTCTGAACCTGACTTTTATCGGCTCCTCAACAATGTTCAGAACAGCTTCGTCAAAAGACTTTAGCATCATTGCAGGCTCCTCGAGAAGCATATCTGCTGTTATTGGGTCATGCCTGTCAAACACGTCAAAATCAATTACAACAGCTTTCTCATCCTTCACTGCCTTTAGCAATTCAGGATAATATTTTTCCCTGAGAAACTCCTCGAATTTTGAAGTAGAAGCATCAAGTGTCGTAGAAGGCATCTACATTAAACAGCTTGGAAACTATTTTAATTTTACCCCTTTGTTTCATGTAAAGGTAGGTCTTAACTTTATAGTGATGGAAATAAGAAATCTTTAGGAGCCCTGTTGTAGCCAATAACCCAAAGGTCAGATCTGTTTCTAACTACGTCACCCTTGATTCCAGCAACAAAACCCTCTTCAAAATCCAGTAGCTCCTTATAGTGTCTCAAAAGAGCGCGCTCTGAAACATAGACTGGCCTGTCGCTTTGTTCCATTGAACGTCTGAAATTTCCAGCCTGAACTTTATCGCCACCAACACTCATACGCGCTTCATCTGGCGCTGATAAAACTTTAGCAAGTTCTGCTGAACTGATAAAACAATAAGCAAGTCCGTCAACAGACCAGGGAAAATCAACAATATTTCCAACTATGTCTGCTCCATACATTATTGTATCTTGTGGTTGTATTACAATACCCATTCAAGAAAGATATTAGAAAAGTATAAAAAGGAAAGTTTAAGCTTTCAACGCTTTCAATTGCGCTTCAAGCTTTGCCACAGCATCTTCCACGGCAGCCAGGCTTTTTGCGCCGGCGCATACAACTCTGCCAGAGCTGAAAAGCAGGAATGCAACTTTCGGATCATATATCCTGTATACCAGGCCAGGAAACTGCTCTGGCTCATATTCGCTGTTCTCCAGCTGGAAAGCAAGCTGATCCAGATTCAAGTCCCTTTCCAGATTTACAGCAACAACAATATTTTCTATCTTGACTTTCAGCGTCTCTTCATTGAACCTGATGCCGATTTTCTTGATATTTCTCACGGTTTTCTTCAGGGCGATCTTTGCAGCAGCAGTGCTTCTTGCACCCACGCAGATGATCTTGCCTGACCTAAAAATCAAAGTGGCAACTTTAGGCTCGTCAAGCCTGTAAACCAGGCCGGGAAACTGCTCAGGCTCGTATTCCGAGCTTTCCAGAACATTAAGCAGTTTGTCCAAAGAAATTGTTCTTTTGATATCTGTAGAAGCCACAACATTTTCAATCTTGATTTTTTTTGTCATTTCACCACACCAAATAATTCAGATTGACGCCAGTGCGCCTTTTGCGCGCCCTTGGGCGCTTTTTAAACCTTACCTATTTAAATAGTCCAAAACCTTTATATACTCATGCTTTATCGTCATGTTTTGAGAATAAAATCAGAGCCTGATAAATTTTACGATATAACACAGCAAATAAATGAAATAATTAAAAAATGCATGATCAAAGACGGCTTGTGCCACCTGTATCTTAAGAGCACAACAGCATCTTTGCTTCTGCAGGAATATGACGTGATGCTGCTGACAGATTTAAGAAAATTAATGGAAGAGCTTACACCAAAGCAGAAATTGTACCAGCATCCAAAAAACGCATTTTCCCACATAAGGGCATCGCTGCTGAAAACAGAATTGACAATACCTCTTTTTAACGGCAGTTTAGATTCGGGCCAGAAGCAAAGCATTATCCTGATGGAATTCGACACCGTTGCAGGAGAAAGAGAGATCATTCTTACCATAAGCGGCGAATGAAATCCAATCATTATTACCCACAACTAAAGTTGTGGGTTTCTTGAGGATTTCTTTCAAAATTCCTGTCTTCATATGGCGACTACGTCGCCTATGCATGAAAAGCCTTGCTTTTCAAAGCATCACACAACTAGAAGCCGTGTGTTTTCAGGAACTTCGAAATAAGTTTATTAGTTAAAAGATGTAATAATCATTATGATTGATACCTATGCAGCTTTTAGGCGATTTGAAAGGTTGCTTGATCCTCCAGATCGGCGCAGCTACAGACATTCTCCAGAATATGAAGTTGTGGCAGTAATAGTTTACAGACGAGACAGCCAAAAAGTTCTCACAATAAAACCAGATGATAAACAAATAACAGGACAACAATCCCTTCCTGAAAATTAGTGGCAAACGAGTCTTTTCTTTCCGCAAGCTCTTTATTCGCAGATATAGTGAACCAAATAAATAAAACAGGATATGATTTATTTGTTTCACATGTTGGCTATGCCGACACACATAGATGTAAACATCTATGATGTATAGCAACCAATGAAGTTGTATAGAGTTTGTTTCATTGGCTTGCTATAACTTTTTATAAATAGCAAAAGAAAGGGCTTTATGAAATTCATTTATGCAACAGACCTCCATGGAAATATGTCTTCTGTAAGGGCAACATTACAGACTGCAAAGAAAATGGGGATAAAAAACATTATATTCGGCGGGGACGTATCCCCTAGAAGAATGGCCGTAATAATAAATAAAGAATTGATTGTCATTCTCCCGACAGGCCAGGTTTTGGAATACAAGGAAAAATTTGAAAAAGAATCTAATTGTGTCATAATGCACAAAAATGATAAGAGCATAGACCTGCAGAAAATGTTCAATGACTATTTTATGAAATTCCCGACACAGCAGGCAGCATGGCTTTCTTCTGTGTTGCTGCAGGAATTTATGGACTTCAAAAAATCTTACCAGTGCAAAATATCCATAATGGGCGGCAACAACGATCCCAAGAAGCTGGTGCAAATATTCAACGAAGCGGAGAGCAATGGCATTATACAGCATTTGCACAACAAAGTTTTTGTTGCAGACGACACGGCAATAGCTGGCTGTCCTTTTTTGTCGCCAACGCCTTTCCGATTTGATTACTGGGAAAAGCCTGAGAAAGAAATCTACACAGACCTGAAAGAGCTTTCAAGTAAAACAGATATGCATAAAACAATCCTAGTCACGCATGTTCCGCCGAAAGACACTCCATTGGATATTATACATTCTGGCAAGCATGTTGGCTCCAAGGCGCTCAGAAGATTCATAGAAGAATATCAGCCCCTTCTCTGTTTGTCAGGCCACATACACGAAGCGCCAAAAATCAGCAACAAGTGGCTCTACAAGATCGGAAAAACAACCTGTATAAACCACGGCGACTCAGAAGACAAGACTCGCATGCTCATCGGTGACACTGAAAGGATGAATTTCAAACTTGTATAATGTCTCCTCGTTCCTTTCCAACAGAAATCATGCCAATATAACAGTCCGCTTCCTTTTCAAGCTCGCGGACATAATTTTGTGCAGCTTTTGGCAAGTCGTTAAAATCTCTTGCGCTGCTAATATCCTGACCATGCCAACCATCAAGATCCCTGTAAATAGGTTTTGCAACAGTCTGATCACGAAAGCCTGTCGGCCATTCATCAGTTTCCCTTCCATCTATTTTGTATCCGACACATATTTTCAACCTGTCAGGAACGTCTCCAAGCCTGTCCAAACAGGTCAATGCAATATAATCAACGCCATTTAATCTGGCAGCATATTTTAATTGGGCACCATCTCTCCACCCCAATCTTCTGGGTCTTCTAGTTGTTGCTCCAAATTCATTCCATCCTTCTCTGTAAACATTAAAATATGAATCCTCTGTCGGGAATGGGCCATCACCAACCCTGCTTTCAGTTGCTTTTGCAACCCCAATAACCTGGTCGACTTGTTTTGGCGGTATTCCAAGGCCTGTGTAAATACCGCCTGCTGTTGAATTTGTTGACGTTACAGTTGGATAAGTCCCATGATCAATATCAAGCATGGTGCCTTGAGACCCTTCGAAAAGCACATTTGAGCCTTCTCTGAAGGCAGCATTAAGGAACTTCGATGCATTAACAATTTTAACACCAAAACCATCGATAAGTTTTTCAAGAAACGCTCTTTGTTCATAAAGTGTTTTTAAAACATCCTTTACATCATATCTCCTCAAAATCCTTTCACGAAGTGCGAGATAGTCATCATGATCTCTAATACCAATTAAATCTCCAACACGAACGCCAGTTCTATTGGCCTTCGCTTCAGCACTAGGCCCAATTCCACGCTTTGTAGAACCAACACCACTGCCCTGACTATCAGCTTCAATATGGTGCGGCAAAATCACATGAGCCCCATCTGCAACATAAAGTCTGCCATGCAAACTAACAACTCTATTCATTCTTTCAATTTCTTGAAGAAGGCCATCCTTGTCGCCATAAGCACTAAGCGCAAGCAGGAATCCATTTCCAATAAGAAGTCTTTTGCTTTCTTCAAAAACACCTGAAGGAAGGCTGTGTAAAGAATAATCTTTACCACCATTAGAAACAGTATGGCCAGCATTTGCACCTCCGCTATAGCGTGCAACAATGTCAAATCTTGGCATCAGAAGGTCTATTATTTTTCCCTTTCCCTCATCGCCCCAATCCATTCCTATTACAGCCAAGTTTCCCATTAAAACCTCATTTACTATGAAACCAATCTTTTTATGTTCATTTTAATCTTTTGCCATTTTTAGTTCTACTATGAAGCTTGCAGCCCTTGTATCGGGAGGAAAAGACAGTTTGTATTCAACTTATCTAGCTACGAAAGCAGGTCACGATATAGAATATATTCTGTCCATGAAATCTGAGAACCTAGAAAGCTATATGTTCCATACACATAATTTGCACATTTTAGAGGCTATTTCCAACATTATGAAAGTGCCAATAATTTTTGGCAAAACAAAGGGTGTCAAAGAAGAAGAATTAGTAGATTTAAAATTGTTGCTGGAAAAGGTTAAGGAAAAAGTAGATGGAATCACTACTGGTGCAATTGCAAGCTCTTATCAAAAATCGCGTGTAGATAAGATTTGTCAAGAACTCGGTTTACACTCATTAGCCCCCTTATGGGGACTCAATCCAGAAG
>JACQNW010000057.1 GCA_016202845.1 Candidatus Aenigmatarchaeota archaeon | reverse complement strand
GATGAATTAAGCAACAACCAGTTCTGGCATGTTTGACATAAGTTCCTTTTCTACTTTAGTTTTGTTTATTTCTACAAAATATGTTACCCTTACGAATACCATTTCTCTTGAGTGAATATTGCTCATGTATGCTTCTTTTATGCTGGCAAGGTATTCTTTAGATATTCTAGTTCCATATACTGAACTGAGGAATTTTGATGCATTGTTTATCTGCCAGCCGACTATACGCCCGTCAAACGATATATCAAAAACAAAATTATCAAATTCTACACTGTCCTGAACCTTCTCACCGCTAAAGAAATGTAGTATGTCCTCTTCTGCATCATACGATATGTTTACTTTTTTTCCAGCCATTCTTTCAGCCTCTTCATTCTTTTTGCAGATTCAAGATGAAATGTAACCACCCTGAGCTTGCCGTTCAGTATATTGATAACAGCCACAAAGTTATATTTGTGCGATTTTTCTATCCAGATTTTGTACTTTTTGCCAGGCTTGTCATCCTGCTGATACTTTATGTTAATTATGTTCTTGGTATCTTTTAATAGGTTTATAACAGCCTCCTTGCTGAACCCTCTGATTACAATGTCGTCTTCAGCATGTTTTGAAAATTCTATATTTTCTTCTTCTATTTCATCAAGCCTATGCTTTACAAAATCATCGTCCATAATACTATTTGCCAGAACATCTTAAAATGTTTAATTCTTTCTTGACTTTTCAACTATTTTTGCATGTCCCCCTCTTTTATATTTCTGCTCTGCAGACGCTTTTTGCCTTCTTTGGCTATGACATGAAGCTGTTTTATTAACTCTTCCTTCGAAGGTGTTCCTATTTTCTTAAGTATTACAGCATCTCTGCTCCCTGTCACAGCAAACACGGTTCCTTCGTCCGCATTTATTTCTTCCCTTATATCTTGTGGTATGACTATTTGTCCCTTTGAAGACATCCTTACGGTTTCTACTGGCATGTGTATCAACTCCTTACAATCTTACTTTCTTACCAAAGGATTTAAAGCTTATTTCAATTTTTGCATCTTTAAGAATTTATTATAAAAGTATAACAGATGAGAAGAATTATTCAGGTAAAGATTAAAAATGGACAACTTCTATCTGGCTCTGTCGAAGTTGAGGTAGTCAAATATTTTTCTCCGCAGCTTGCCAAAGGCGTAAGGGGTTCTGAATTTGATCTACAAGGCTATGTGAGATGGTGTAGAAAATACGATCAAGGTTCAATACCAAGAGGCGCCAATGCATGCCTAGTTGGAGTTGGCAGAACAGAAACAAATGAATCTATTGGAACGCACGGATCGATAGATTATGATGCCATCCCTATCCAATTTTACAAAATAAGAATGTAATTTTCCACATGAATAAACATATAATTGTTATATCAGTTCCTTGTGCTTGTCGATGCAAAACTGGACAAATTCTTCCACGCTTTCTGTCCTGCCTTTGTCCAGGAGGCTGAAATATATATTTCTATGATTCGGATCAAATGCAAATAGCGGCAGACCTGCTTTCATCAATACAAACGAATGAATGAGTCTCGCGACCCTGCCGTTGCCATCAATGAACGGGTGGATTGAAACAAACAGGAAATGAACCAGGGATGCCAGTATCTGCGGCTCTATTTTATCCTTGTATTTTTCATAGAAATTGAACATCGCTTCCAGTTCTGTATCTATCTCTATCTTTGAGTCAGGCAGCTTGGTTGCAAAGCCTATGATTCTTTTTCTCGTGTAAGAAATCTCGCCTGGTCGCTCTACGAGATTCGTCATCAGGATTCTGTGACAGTTGTGGAATAAACGTGCAGCTTGATAATGTGCTCCTTTAGCTTTGGCGAGTCTTTCTCGAGCCTGGTATGCTTGATGTTTTTCTGGAATGCATCAAAATTATACCTGAAGACATTTGCAAGGAATATTGTCTTGTCTATAACATTTGCACAGATAAACCAATACATAGTAATTTACATTAGATTTTTACTATATATGACCAAAGTAAAAAATACGTGCAGTTTACCTTTCACGTATTTTGTTTCTGGTTATGAGAACATAATACTAAGTTGGTCATCTATAACTATCCAGTCTTGCAGACTTCACAGTCCAGAACGCCGGTGCACTGGGCGGTGAATTCTGCGCAGCATGGCTCTGTGTTTATTCCTGTTTCATCATTGCCCTTGCAGGCATTGCAGATGCCGGCGCATTTTATCTGGCTGTTTTGCGTGTCCTTGCATGCATTGCAAAGAACGTACAAGCATGAAAATGAATCACGCTCCGGGCCGTAAAGAACGCGGCACGCTTCCACATATTTGTTGAAATCAGAATTTCTTGTGACAGCCCATTCACAGTTGTTCTGCGAATATACCTGGCATTGGCTTGCAAAAATTCTTTCTGCATCTGCTTTTGATATCTGGCTGCCTGCCTGGCCAAGCAAAAATGTTGAAAGGATAACGAGCACTAGCACTACTATCACAACAATGACAATAATTTTCATGGGCAACTCTGGCATTATACACTCCCTCTAACTATAACACAAAAATATCTGTTCACTATTAACTTCATTGGTTGCTATATGTGAAACAAATAAATTATGTCCTGTTTATTTATTTGGTTCACTATAATAGTGGATTTTGTGCTAATCTTATTCCTCTTCAAGTTCTACGTTTTCTTCTGTCTCTTCCTCTTCCATCCCCAGTCTTTGCTTTATTTCATCCCTGTAGCGGACTAGGACTATAACGATTATGACCAGCACTACTATTAATATTATAATCAGCCATGTGCCGTCTTCTGCCTGGGTAACTGGCGGCAATCTGTCATCGCGCTCCTCTGGGCACTGGGAGACTATGCTCCAGCTTGCAGGAACCTTGCATGAATTTGCATATTGCAAACAGCCGCCTGTAGGGCCCACTGCATAAACAGGGAATGTCTGCGCGCAGTCTACGACATTCAAAAGCATTCTAGGCTGCTCTGAAACTTCCTGTCCAAGAGCTGTATATTTCCAATACAATGTATATGTTTTTTCAACCAATGCCGATAGTGTGTACTGTATTGTAATATTCCTGTTCACCAAGGCGCTGCTTCCTCGCAGATTTGTTGTGAACAAATATTGAGTAAATGTTTTGTCAGATTCAATTACAGGCGCGGTTGCAACAGTAACAGGCGAGGTGTTTCCAAAGAACACAAAGTTTGTTGCAGTAAGTCCTGATTCAGTATGCTCTCGCAATTCAAATCCAGATATGTCTGCATAAGGCGCGACCTGCAAGTTTACTATATGCGCGCCTGTCCTGACAACATTATTTGTTGCATCAGGTATCTGCCTGACTACATCGACAAGCCTTCCAGTTGTCGTTCCGCCTGGCAAACACTGAATTTGTGAAGTGTTAAAGCACAGCAAGCTGTCAGAAGCATTATGGACCTCGACTTTTATTGCTTTTGTGCCTGGGCCTGCCATGGTGTGTGTTGTAGAAAAGTTGCCTGTGAATTTCTGGCTAGGATCATCATCTACTATTGAATGAGCATGATCACCACCCTTCCATTCACCGCTCAACGTTACCTGGTACCTATTTGTTGAAGATACAAACGAACAGCTTTGTGAAGCAATTTTAATCTCGCACTTGCCTGCAACTGTTTTGCAGTCTGTTGGACATGTTGCATTATTTTCATTTGAATCACAAATTCCATTTCCGCAGCTTCCTGCAGAGCAGTCTGCCGGACAGTTTGTGGCTGTTTCTCCTGCCTGGCATATTTTATTTCCACAAACACTTCCAGGCTCGCAGTCAACCGGCTGGTATTCGCAGCTTGATCCGCACTGCTGAAGTGCAACACAGGTTCCGCCAGGCTTTGTAATGGTTATGTTTCGCGTCTGGCCATCGCTGCATGTAGCACCGCATTTTCCAAGCTGGCAGCTAAATGTGAACTGATCTTCGCTGCACAAACAGGCGCCTGTGCAGAAGCCAGCTGCATCCCTTTGGCCAAAGCGCTTCCCATCGCATGTTGTTGCATTTTGAGAGCATATCTGGTTGTTGTCAGTATTAGGAGCTTCACATTGTTCATTGTTGCTGACAAGCCCATCGCCACAGCCTTCACAAAGAACAGAGACTGATTTTTCCTGAGGCTCGACAGGAACACATTGTGCACTTGGGAAGACCTTTCCTGTCAGTTCTGCAAAGCCGATCGCCGCCGAAGGACACCTGAAAACAGACAAAGTTCCATCCTGCGACTGCTTCTGGCATTGGACTGCTGAGCCACCAGAGGCGGCATTCGACACTCCTATGAAGCATTGGGTGCAGGCTGCCTGTGTATTTGACCGGACTTCGCATGTTATTCCAGTCGCTGAACAAAAGCCGAAAACATCGACAACAAAAGCTTCTCTTGTAGATACATTAAAGGTCGATTCATCAAAATCATGGATTTCTGCAGCTGAACAATTTGAATTCAAAGAGCCTGTAACTTTGCACTGCAATTTCCACAGGCCTGCCTCTGTTGCATTTGCTACTGGGTTGAAGCTCTTGATTATATTTGGGGGGAACTCTGTGCAACTGCTTTCAAATGATGATCTCTGTTGCGAAGGAGCGACATAATCACACTGCACACTTCCAAAGTATGTAGTGTCTCCTATATTTCTAACATCTACAGTTGAAACGACAGATGTCCCTTTTTCTGCCCCGCCAGGCGCTATGATTCTTCTTATCTGGAGCAAGCCTGTCGCACCTCTGCAATTTGTATTGAACAAGGTTTCTATTTCTGCCCTGACTTCGGCAGTTCTTGCCCTTGCTTCTGTTGTGTTTGAAACTGCAGGAGATTTTATGACTGCATCCAGAAGCTTGACGTGATCTGTTGATAATCCTATAATTACTCCCAAGGCGTCAAAGCAAGGCTGAAGCTTTGCTTTTTCTTCATCTGTCGGAGCCTTCTTTATTGATTCGCCAAGAGCGCTCTTTGCTTTTTCATAGCTGTCGCGTGCATTTGAAAATGCGTTTCTAGTCTGAATTATTTCAGGAAGATTTACAAAAGGGCAAGTAAAACTGTAGTTTGCTTCTGATCTGAATGAGCTCCGGCCCTCAGAAACGCCTGTTGCATAAAGATAATACACACCCTTGTTGTCAACACACTTTACATTGCACTGGCTTGCAATATCAGATGTGCACAGACACGCTTTTCCAAAACCACATTCTGCCGCTTTGAGGCAATCTGCTTCTGCAGCATTCCTGCTGCATACAATAAATCTTGTCAAGACAAAGTTAGGCACTGCAGAATATTCTACTCCATCATCAATTTCCTGCTCGCACCTTCCGTTTCCGAAAGCGCAAGTGAAAAACTGCTCTGCAGGGCAATCAACCCCACACGCTTCATTCAAATCACATACACCGTTTCCACATAAACTTATTGTAACATCTGCAAATGCTTCTGTTGATACTTTTCCAGATGTTGCATTAACTGATATTGTAACAGTTTCTCCCTCTGTCAAATTCTGAGGAATCTTTACAGCCATCAGTGTTGAAGCCCGCTGGCCTGGTGCAATTTTCAGCAGGCTGCTATTGAATGTAACTGTCCATTCTGCAGGCGCAGAACCCTGCAGTAAAAAGGAAGCTGCATCAAATTCGGCAGGATCATTGTTTGAAACTGTCACTGTAAAAAATACTGTTTCTCCGGGAATGCCATCTTTTGACCGCGGCTCAATTTTCAATGCAGGCGCTCCCCTGGATGCAACTGTATACTTTGCAGTTATCGTGCTTACAATATTCAGTTCTGGATTGAAAAATACCAATGCAATTGCATATGTTCCGTCGTTTGCAGAAACATTAGAAGAAACTGTAAGAACAAATCTGTCCTTGCCTTTAGGGCCTAAATTCAAAGAAGCTGGACCTTCAGACGTCCATCCTTTTGGCACTTGCCTGCCAATCTGCAATGTCAGCGGGATAGGATTTTGATTTTCAATATTTATTTCATATTCCACAGCTGTTCCTGCAATTGCCTTTCTTTCTGCAGGCGTAATGTTAACAACAAATCCTTTTTTTGTAAATACTGCAAAAGGCAACACTTTTGTTGCCTCTTGAGCACCTGTTGCTCTACAGACAGGCACCCCAGGCCTGCATTCAGACTGGCCAACCCCGCCCACGCAAATATTGGGAGCTGTTGCAACAGATCCATCAGGGCATGCTTTTACAGCTGTACCGCAAGATTCACAGTTCAGAAGAGTGGTGCTGCAAATGCCAGAAGAATCGCATGTGGTCTGGGATTCACAAACACTATTTCCAGAACATGTTTTTCCACCTATTGTAAGCTGTGAGAAAGCAGGAACAGCGAGTACAATTACTAGCACTGCAATAAGTAATGCTAATTTCATGTTCATTATTTCTATTTTCGATTTACTGGTTAATATACTATTTTTCATGATACACATCCATTGGATTTAAATATTTCAGTTGATAATTTATACATAGTGATAGTATGAGACCCACGAATAGCGATATATGGCATAAAATAAAAGAATGGCAAAATGATCCTGAATTTAAAGCAGCTGCGCGGAAATTCATAAAGCTAACCACCTCTTAAAATTATTATAATTTATAAATTCTGGTGTGCGTAGAT
>JACQNW010000062.1 GCA_016202845.1 Candidatus Aenigmatarchaeota archaeon | reverse complement strand
TTGTGTAATACCTGAATATTAAGTTGGTCAGCTATAATCCATGGAGATCTCTATAAACACGTTCAACTATTTCCTTGCTCTCTCCAATATAAGTTGTCGCATCTTTGTGCCACCATGATATTTGGGTGTGGAGAAGCTAGGTAATGATTGGGAACAATATCATGAGAATTTTTAAACGTATATCTGCTTGACTCATTCAGACACTGGCCTTTGCCTGGAATTTCCTGAGGAAGTACAGAATCAAAAGCATATATCCTGTCAGTTGTAACAAGAATGAACGTGCCGTCCCTTCCTAGATAATTGTCCCTAACCTTTCCTCTGCTATGAAATTCAGCAGGCAAATTTGTTTCACGGATTGTATTCATTAACCTCTTTATACGCTTCTGAACTTTATATTAATGTATGCCACAAACTGACAAAAAATTTCGTAATTCATCTGTAATTGAAAACAATAACGATTTGTTATTAGACACAAACATGCTTCTCGCAGCTGTGCAATTCAAGGCAGGCGTTCTTGAGAAAAATTCATTCACGCTCTCGTCGTGCATAGAAGAGCTTGAGAAAATATCAAAAGGAAAAAACAAAGACGCTTCAAATGCCAGAGTTGTGCTGAAGATACTGGAGCAAAATAAAATCCCGGTTATTTCTACGCATAAGAAAGGCGACGCAGCAATCATGGATTATGCTGTCCGCAGCAAATGCTCTGTTGCCACCAATGACAAGGTTCTGATAGGAAAGCTAAAGGAGAAAAAAGTCAAGGTCTACAGGCTCCGCCAGAAGAAGATGCTTGTCGAGGCTTGATTTCACATTTTTGTATATTTTACTATAATTGAGTCTATTGTTTCATTTTGTATTGTTTTCTTGTCCAACCCAAGCTTTTCAGGCAATCCAAGTTCGTCAAGCAGCCGCTGACATAAGTCATGATTAGTAGGCGCATTCAACAAGATTGCGCCGGTTCTGGCATACCTGCTTATGATTTCAAGCTGTGATGCTAATTCCAGGTCCCATGTGTAGCTAAAGAATACATCAATGTCTGAAAATGCAATTCCAAGCTCAATGAAAGGATCTTTTTCAGTTGCAACAGGATGGAATATTATGCTGCCTGATCTTGAAGAAGTTGAACTATGTATGCAATGTTTCTCCTCATATTCCAAAGCCAAGGCTTTTCCTGCTATCCGGAGTCCAATATAATCTGCCGGATAATAGCTGCCCTGGGCTATTCTGCATCTATCGGCAAGGTTAGAAACGCTTGAAAGCTTTCTTTTTGATGCGATAACAAGACTGGGATTTATTTCAATGCCGTACGCCTCAAGCCCATTTTCCGCAGCCTCCAAAAGCCTGGCAGCCTTGCCTGCACCAAGGTCAAGAAACATGGAGCCTGGCTTCAGCGCACCAGACTGGATCATTTCTTTCAGATAATCTCCAAGAACGCCGCTTCTGTATGCAGCAAAACCTGTGCAATATTCAGCCTTTTCCCTTTCTTTCCTGCTATTTTCAATGCCTGCATAAAATTCCCTGATCTTTTCACAGTCATCAGGCGCAAAAACCGCCTCCGCCATGCCTGTAAGGTCTTTCATCAATCGATGGTAATGCCACTCGTTGCGTGCAATTCTAGCTTCACGTATAGCGCTTATTCCTGCAAAGAAAAATTGTACGGGTATGATTTTTGGAGGCAGTTTTTCTGCGATTAATTCTGCCAACTTGTATAAATCATGCGCTCCTGCTATTGCATGATATCTAGCGAGATCTCCGAGCTTTTGCTTGATATCTGTTGTGGGAATAGTTTCTGTCATAAACAAATTGAATCAGAAAATCTTATATGCTGAATTCAAGCTTGTCTGACGGCTAGTCGGCCTTGTTTTCTATAAGTTGCGCCCTCTATTTTATTATTCGACCATTCTGTTTTTCTTAGCCCAAGACGCTTGACTAATTCAAGCTCTTTGGTGATTCCATAATCCCGGCCGCTCAAAAATATAGCACCTTGTTTTGCATACCTGCTGAAGATCTCAAGTTGCGATGGAACTTGTTCATACCACGGAAAGCTCCAGAAAACGTCTATGTCTGAAAGTCCAATCCCAAGTTCCTCAAACGGGTTTTTATCAGATGCCACAGGATGGAATACCCTTCTATAAAACTCGTCTTCATGTCTTCCTCTCGGCAGCTCTTCATATTCCAATGCAACTGCTTTGCCCCTTTCTCTTAGTTCAATAT
>JACQNW010000056.1 GCA_016202845.1 Candidatus Aenigmatarchaeota archaeon | reverse complement strand
GCAAGATTTAATTAATGAAATTCTACATAGCGGCCCGTTTTGACAACAAGGAGAAAGTTTGGGAAATATACGAGAAGCTTAAAGAAAAAGGTCATGAAATCCATTCTGATTGGACAGTCCACCAGCCTTTCTACCCTTACATCAGCGACCCGGAGCTTTGCGCAAAGTATTCTGAAGAAGATGTGAACGGAGCCATGAATTGCGATGTATTTGTGCTGCTGGCAGACGAGCATCACAATGGGCAGCATGAACAAAAGGCCAAATCTCATGGCCGTGGAATGTTCATAGAGCTGGGAACAGCGATGTCTTCTTTCCTGCTAAGAGGCTCTCCGCGAATCTTTGTCATAGGGCCTGACAACGACAAGGCTATTTTCCATTTCCATAACAGCGTGACAAGATTCGACACGATAGAAGAAGTTCTTGAGAACTTAGAATTATGATAAGCTATTTTTCCAGTTTGTCAAGCTTTTTTTCAATCCTGTCAAGCCTTTTTTTCATGTCGTCCCACATGTCAAGCACGATTTCATGGGGAGGTTTTGGCCTGAATTCCTCTGGTATGGCTTTTCTTCTTTTGAGAAAATCCAATATCCGCTTTTCCTTTAGCGAATAGTATTTTTTCCCTTCTCGCCACTCGCCCTTAACAAGACCTATTTCTTCAAGCAGGTTTAGATGAAAATCAATAGTTTGAGGCTTCTTCTTTATTTCAGAAGCTATTTCTGTCAGGTATTTGTCTTTCTTTTCCAAGCTCAGAAGTATTTCTCTTCTGATATCACTTGACAGAGCCTTGTGGACAATCTCGTCAAACAATGGTGGCATAATCATATTATCTTCCATTTTACTATTAAAGTCTTAATTTTCGACTATTCTAGTAAAACCGATAAGTATTAATGCTTTCCTCTATCTATTATCATATGAAAGTCGAAAATGAGGTGAATAAAATGAGATTATGGACATATATGAAAGATGCCATAGAGGAAACATTGAAAAGAAGCAGGCAGCTTGATGCAGAATACGCAGCAGCCTATAAAAGATGTTTTGAAGGAACCCCTGAAGAAGTGGAGAGAAGCCTTTACAGGTGGGACGCTGTGCACAGGGCTACAAGATCATATTAAAAAGGAGGTGAAAGAAATGAACTGGACACAAAGATATGTAGAGCATGCTCTGACATCATTTGAGCCATGCGAAACATGCCCGCCAGAGCAAAGGGAGGCTTACGAAAGAATTCAGGGACTTGTTGGAGTTGCAGAAGACTGTTATAGAATGGCCTACAAAGAAGCGGCAAGGCTTTCAAGGAGTGTTTATGGCTCGCCCAAGCATGAAGACAATGTCACATTGCATTAAATATTTTCATTTATTGCGAAGCGGGAATGGTGAGCCGAACACAAGTCATAAAATCTTATAGAATAGCTAGAAAATTAGGTTTTTGGCACTACAGACTATAAATACCTCAAAAGTTCAGTTATAATACAACCTAGAAGTATAAATTATATCTTCAATAATTTCAGCTTCTCAACAAAGGAGAGCTCGCCCATTTCGTGCCTTCCGCCTGTATATGGGAGCATTTTCTCTATCATCTTCCTGTAGCTCTCGTCCTTTGCAGATTTCATAATAAGCTTGTCTATTAGTTCAGGATGTTTTTTGCCTAATTTTTGTAATCTGTCATTTGCCTTTATCTCGGGGCCTATTTCGTCCCAAAGATCTTTGTCATATCTTTTGAGGAATTTTTCCGAACAGTCCCCTTTGTCTATGGCTTCTGCTGCAATTTTGGCAGCATGCTTCGCAGATATCATTGCAGTGCCAATGCCTTCGCCGCTTAAAGGATCTATTAGCCCAGCAGCATCGCCCAGCAATAAAAAACCATTGCCATAACATTTCCTGTGGTAAGAAGCGATAGGCAGGCTCCATCCTTTTATGTCTCCTTCGAGCTTTGCGTTCTTGAACCTATCTTTGAACAATGGATTCCTCTCTATCTCCTTGACCATTGCTTCCCGAAGATTGATTTTTCTTTCTTCCATGTCTTTTACAATCATGCCTAGCCCGACGTTTGCTTCTCCGTTTGGCAAAGGAAATATCCAGAAATACCCAGGCAGCAGGCTTTCAACGAGGTGTATTTCAATCCTGTCTGTCATTCCTGTAACGCCAGTGTAATAAGCCCTTACTGCAACTATGAAGTCTTCTCTTGGGTTATCGCTTAGACCAAATTTTCTTGCAACCATGCTGCTTGCCCCGTCTGCTGCAAGCAATACTTTGCAGCGAAGTTCTTCTTTTTCGCCTTTTTCATTCAGGCCCACGATTCCACAAACAGTGTTATTTTCAACTATAACGTCTGTCGCATTGAGAGATATTATCGGAATTTCCATCTTCTTCGCGCTTTCATGCAGATATCTGTCAAAAACAATCCTCTTGTGCACATATCCAGGAGGGGGATGGTTCCTGTCTGCAACATCGAGCTCGACAAGCGAGCCGTTTGGCGAACTTAGCGTGATTCCATAAACAACATGGCCTTCCAGCCTTGTGTAATCGTCATGAATTCCAAGCTCCTTCATTATGTTGGCGGCTTTTCTTCCCTGTGCATCGCCGCATATCTTGTCCCTTGGGAATTTTGCTTTGTCAACCAGAACAACATTTTTTCCATATATTTTCTTCAGGTACATAGCAGCCGTTGCGCCTGCAGGGCCCGAACCGAGAACGATAACATCATATTCCATTAGCATCAACTTATTCTTTAGAACTATAAAAACTAAAATATAAAAGCATGACGTTTGTCTTAGGCAGAAACTATTACGCCGCCGGCAAAGACGCTTTCTGTTTCCTCTCTTGAAGCTTTTACTGCAGTTTCAAATAATTCAGCTTCATGAACAGGTTTTTGGTACCTGTGCATAAAATAATCGCCGTTTGCACGCCGTCCTCGAAGAACTGCGTAATGAATAAAATCTTGCTCTTTTGCTACATATAAAACATAAAATCCTTCTGGTAATTTTGTTAGCTTCCCTTCGTAAGTCAGCTTTCTGGCGCTTGGCATGAAATTTAATTAAACGAAAGTTATTAAATGCTTATTTTTGAATTCTTCCGAAAACTGCTAGGCTTTAGCCAGCAGATG
>JACQNW010000006.1 GCA_016202845.1 Candidatus Aenigmatarchaeota archaeon | reverse complement strand
ACAACTAAAGTTGTGGGTTTCTTGTGGATGTCTTTTTGAATTCTTGCCCTCATCTGCTGGCTAAAGCCTAGCAGTTTTCGGAAGAATTCAAAAATAAAAATTTCAAAAGCTGAAAATTATTGGAATGAGCTAAAGCTTCATCCGCTTCGTGTGTGGAACGATAACAGAGTGAGAGGGCTTGTCCTGCTGAAAGTCATTTGTTTGCTTCTTTTGTCGCTGCTCCATATGGAGCAGCTGGAACTTCACAGCATTGCGAAGTCAATAATTGTTCTCATGCTGAAAAATTTTATAGTTGTTGTGAAAATATCACAAACAGGAGCAAAAACTGCTTTTGGATACAGCTGCAGCAACGAAATTCTTGCAAAAATATTTTGTCTGAAGACATAGCAGGCATAAAATGGAAAACGACACAAAATTGTTTAGCCACAGCTTTATGCAAAGCAGCAAATTTCTGCGAAATTTGCTGAAAATAAACGTTACGCATTGAAAAATTTCATTTATTGATGCGCAAGAAGCCGTCCCTACGCCACCCTTTAATCTGACCTCACCTCAAGTGTCAAATTAAAGTTAGATTCCAAAAAGCCTCTTAGCATTCTTTGTTGTTGTTTCCAAAACTTCTTCTTTTGAAATTCCCTTCAGCTCTGCTATCTTTTCTGCCGCTTTTTCTATCTTCCACGGACGGTTTGTCAATCCGCTGCTGGAAGGATCTGGATCCATCCATGGCGCATCTGTTTCCAGAACCATTAAATCCAAAGGGACATGTTTTGCAATCTTGCTGTAGGTCTTGCTCTTGCAAAGAATTGTATTCATCGACAAGAAATATTTTTTGTCAGAGCAATATTTTATGTGGTCATACGACGAGAAGCAGTGCATCATCACAGGAACAGTTGCGTGCTGAAGCATCTCTAATGTTTGTTGCATAGCACTGTTTTCTTTCTTTTCTTTGCCATTTCTTGAGTGCACTACAAGCGGAAGTTTCAATTCATTTGCCAGCAAGATGAATTTCAGGAACACTTCCTTGCTCCTTTCGTGTTCTGCATCGTCTGTAATCCAGTTTCTGTCCAGCCCTACTTCGCCTATGGCTACAATTTTATGCCTGTTTTTTCTTATGAGAGCCATGTAATCCCCAATCTGGCCGTCTGTGAATTTTGAAACTTCTGTAGGATGAAAACCAAGAGCTGCATGGACAAATTTAGGGTATTTGCCAGAAAGAGCTAAAGAAAATTCTGCGTCCTTGGGATGAGCAACAGATGTCACAACAGCTGTCATTCTTTTCTGCGCTTCTTCTACAATGGATTCCATGTGTTTAGACGCATCCGCGTCGGTTCGTTCGTCTTTTACATATTCCAGATGGCAATGACAGTCGATACCCAACATAACTCATTTCTCCCTGAGCGGAACAAATGCATAATATCCCATGAATTCTTTTCGTATCTTGTTTTTGCCAATCTTTATAATCCTGAACATCTTGTCGTTAACAGGTATCATCATTATGCCACCAACTGCTAACTGCTCTATCAGCTCTTTCGGCACAGCAGAAGCAGACGCCGTGATAACTATCCTGTCATACTGAGCTTCTTTTGCATAACCAAGGGAGCCGTCAGAAAGAATTGTTTTTACATTAGGGTAATCTTTCAGGTTTCCTTTTCCAAACTCATAAACTTCTTCATTGATTTCTATTGTTATAACTTTGCCTTTAGGACCAACCAATATTGACAAAATAGCAGCCTGGTAACCAGAACCAGTTCCTATTTCAAGAATTTTTTGGTCTTTCTTCACATCCAACGCTTCTGTCATGGCTGCGACTGTCAGAGGCTGGGAAATTGTTGACATTTCAAACATAGGCAAAGGAATATTTTCATAAGCATGTTCCCTGTATTCTGGCCTAACAAAATCCTCCCTTTTTACAGAATTAAATGCTTTTATTGCTGATTTTGATTTCAGGATTCCAGATTCTATCAATTGATTGATCAATTGCTTTTGATTCTCTAATGACATATAAAGAATTTATTCGACAAAGAATTAGAATCCAGCCTGAAGGCTTTTCACAATTATGTCCCTGTATATATCTGCATTCACAAGCACTGTCGTCTCCACAAATGCGCCAAGCAGCATTATATTCATAGCAATAAAGAACAAAATTATGCTGTATATGGTTATTAGATATATATGACTTTGGTTGATTTTTCTTTTGCTTCCTTTGGCATTCCTGTCCATGATGCCTTTTGACAGGGATCCGCCTGATATCGCAGCCATTATATACGAGAGCATCTCGAGCATCATGTGTGGCGCAACAACTGCAATAATTATGGCGACATATATGAACGGATTAACCGTTGTAGCCAAGGCAGCGCTTCTTGCAGTCACGCCAAAAATAGTGCCCCAAACTGAAGCATTCCATGCTATCATGAAAATTCCGCCATCTGCTATGAGCAGCGAAATCAGAAACGTTGCTATCAAGACCCACCAATTGTTGCCCAATATGTCAAAAAATAAATTGGGACTAAAGTCCAAAGTTTCAGCCGCGCCCCTGAGATTCAGCTGCACCTTGAACAGCTGATTCACCTGGAACTGAGGCAAGATAGTTGCCGCTGTCAGATAAACTATAAACATGCCCAAAAACAGCCCGAGATAAACGCCCATTCCGTTCCTGTTGAACTTGTAAAGGCTTCGCCAGGAGAAATGCCTTGATCCGTATATTTCCTTGGTTTCTATTTCATAGAGCCTTTGCAACGTAGGAATCAGCAAAATAGATGTTATGCCCACTGCCACAAGAGAAGGATCAGCGGGAAAAACAAGCTTTGCAACAACGATCCCTATAAGCGTATAAATCCAGCCAAGAAAGAAGGCATATACCGGCTTGTTATTAACCCATTCTTTGGGAAATATTCCTTCAAGAACCATAGTAAATTCCTTTTCTTACAAGAAAAGGCCTTTATAATACTCCAAAGTTTTGTGGATGTCTGCATCCACATATGTCGGCTCTGGCCAACAAAATGGAGATCATAAAGACTCATCTCTGAATATTATTTAAAAGATTTGTAACACTACAAACCTTATCTAATTATTATTCCATAAAGCTAGTATATATATTATTTTGGGCACAGGCTGTTTGCAATGCACGCCTTGCTGTAGCCCTGCCTGCATGCGTCATAAGCTTCTTTGCATGTGAATGCAACGGCCAGATTATCATAATAAACCTGGACTTCTGCCGGCGCAGGGTCTTCTTTGTAATAAACTGCAAGAATGTTATTGCGGATATTTTCCGAATAACGCAGCCCTACAATTTCAACATAACCCGCCCTGCTTAATTCAGGCGCGCACATAAGCAGCTGGCGGTCAGGGTCATATCCGCAGTAGAAATCAAAATTCTTTGCCTGATTATCTTTGTGCCATGCATCGTTTTCGCTTGCTATTACATATGCATCAGGATGAGGATTGTAAAAAAGCAGGCCAAATACTGCAATTATGCCTGCTATAGAAATTATTGCGGAACCGTGCTTAAATAGCATTGTTCTGCCCTGAATATTTTTCTGCTTAAGGCGTTTTTCCATTAAGGAAATATTTGTAGAAGAATGGTATTTATAAGTAGAATTTTTAGGCTGTTGGCCTGACCCAACCGGACATCGTTATGTCCTTCGTATATTGGCGTTACTCCAGAATCACGCCACAATCAATAAGCCAGTGTGACAGTAAATGAAATCCTCTCAGACTAGACGACCTGCCTGTGATGTCTGCTGCTCTTGCTCTGTAAAACACCAAGCTGAGCCTCTTCAGGAATTTCAATCAAGCTGTTTAATTCTTCTTGCAATCATGTCGCGGGTCAGCCTGCCCATCAAGACCATATCATAAATATTCACATCACATTCACTTGCTGAAAGCCTTTTTTTCCCTTCACTGAGAATAGTAACCGAAGAGCCCGGAACTCTTTTATTCAAATAAAATTTCAATAGTTCTGACGTGGCGCAAGGCGGATATAGCAAAATATTTCTTCCCAGCCTTGTTTGGTAAACACAATCATCAAGAATGTCATCAGGCGGTTCTGTCATAACAGGATAATGTTTTCTCATAGAGTCATTGATTGAACTGTGACCAACCAATATTCTGTGTCCGTTTAACCTTTCATAAGTTCTGCAATCAACAAACCCATTTGTTGATTCTGCAGCATAATATGCATACCTTTTCATCAATAGAAATTCTGCCAGTTTTTGTGCCTTTTCTGAAGGCGGCGAAAGCAACAGTCTCTGGCCTCTTGGCTTTACAAGGACTTTCAATTCATCTTCAGGAATGAATTGTAAAACTTCTTTTTCTAGATAAGCTAATCTTGCTGAGAACTCTTCTGTCAAAGATTCTACCATTAAAAATAAACATTGATGAGATAAAGATAAAAAGCTAACCTAATTTCTGGTCTATGTCTTGCAGGGCTGACGTGACGTCTTCTACATCGGTGCTCACGTCAGACACTGCTTCAGACGCCTGCTCTGGGCTTTTGATAGTGGAAGCTGATCCTGTGCAGCCTGCAAAAAATATCAGGCCTACCAGCAAAATCATTATTATTGCCATTGTTTTTTTATTTTCCATATTTATCCTCCTGTTTGACTTTCAGTTGTTTGAGCAGCAATTGGTTTTGATGCTGGCTGAGGACTTTGAACTGCTGACGGCGGCTGCGATCGCCTAGAGCAATCTACACATTCAGGACATTCATTCGCGTCGCATGCGCCATTATTAAAGCAGCCTATGCATGCAGCAGGTTGTGGCTGCTGCGCATATTGGTTTTGGCCATACCCTTGATCATAATATTGTTGTCCCTGTTGAGGATTATAGTATTGTTGCTGAGACTGATAATTATTAACTTCATTGTAATTGCCGCGCTCAAAGTTTTTTTCGCTTTCACGATTGTTAAAGTCTGAACTTTGCGCTTTGCCCTGCGCGTTAATGCCGTGTTCTTCTGCCCATTTCTGGCATGTCTCCCTGTTCTCAGGCTTGCTGCAGAATGCATCACATTCACTGCCCTTGCATCCTCCCGGACCTCCAGGGCCTTCTGTTCCATACTGTTTAATTATTTCGAGCAATTTGCCCTCGCAGTACGGGAATATTTCTTCTTCAGGACTACCTCTCATTCCCAAAGCATAGTTCTTAAGCTTGCATGTCATATCTACAGGCAAACTAACGCCAGGAGGACCTTGACCGCCTGGGAACTTTTCCATTACAACATACATTATGCATGTGTCACCTTCAAGTCCTTTCAACATAACTTTAGGTCCATTATCACCCTCGGGATAGAATGTTATTGGCTTGCACACCCTTAACGCGTTCCCAAAACATGACTCATCTGTGCCGCAATCGCCTTCTGATGTTGATTTTTTATTAGCAGAGGCTGCATCTTTGCTTAGCATTAAGTATAAAATATCTTTCAGCATGATGTCTTTGATGTATTTAATATCCTGCTTTATTTCAACCACATCATCAATAGTTGCACCATCAACCTTATTCCTTAACTTTTCCCTTATCTCATCCACCTTGTCAACGGCGGCCTTGAACATTCCTGAGACGCGCTTGAAACGCTCTTTGTCTTCAGAACCAGTAGATTCATAATACTTTGCAATATCATCTGTTTTTGCTGCAAGCTTTTGCAGATCAATCCTCAGGCTTTCAAGACGGAAAGCTATAGACAACAACTCTGTTGTATCTGGAACATCTGTTGGCCTTTCCACATAGGAATTTCTTTCATCACCCCTGCCTATACAGTTTGCAAATGCCATGCAACCATTCTGGTCTTTTCTAACAACCAGCTCACCGCCACTTTGCGCACAGCGCTGAAATGCTTCTGCAGGCGGATCTCTTGGACACTGGTCATGCTGCTCGCATCTAAAAACAGGACAGCCTGATTTGTCAAAATCCCTGACTAACCGGCTTCCCTCTGCTGCACAGGTCTCTTTTATTTTTTTTACTTCGCTTTCTGCTATTTGATTGCATGCCTGATTCTCTTGCTGCGCACATCGTGCAACATTGCAGCCATTCTCAAAAGCTATTACGCCAGGAACTCCAACTGATTTACATTTATCAAAAACAGCATCTATGTCTTCTTTTTTAGGGCACTGATCCTGTTGCTGCTGAGCTGAAAATAACGAGCCTCTTTTTCCAAAATCACAATTAAAAATTTCACATCCGCTAGGATCTTTTGAAAATCTTGGACTGCCGCCACCGTCAACGCATTTTAATCTGACGTCCTGTGGTATTTCAGGACATGTTCTCTGGTTTTCACATCTCACACGAACAAATCCTTTTTCATCTTTTTCCTGCACACATCCCGCAGGAATTCTTGATTCAGGTATAGGGCACTGGTCGCATTTGCATGAAGGTGTTTGGACGCCTTTGGCGTCGGTTCGCATTTCTGACTGATAACATTTTACAGTTGTCTGGTCAAAACACACAATTTGGGCAGGACATGCTGGCTTGGCACTTATACAATCATTCTGGCAAGAATTCTCCTCGCCTGCCTCGCAAATCCCATTTCCGCATGAGCTTCTTTCATTGTTGCCTGCCGGACCTGAGAAATATTCGCATCTGTAATTTACACAGCCATTTGGATCTGTTTGCGTCTGCAAATATTGATTATCAGGGCATATTGGCGGTGTTACAGAAGGACAGACAGAAGGCTGGTTTGGCAAAGATACACATTCGTATCGAACCAAACAATTATTTTCATATTTGGGAATCGAGTACTGGCCTTGCTGGCATTGCTCTGGCAAAGGAGGAGTTGGGCAAGCTCTAGGCTCGCCTTCCTTAATAGTTGGCAGAGGAGCAACAACGCAAGCATATTCCATTAAGCAATTATTACTGTCATATTTTGGCGTGCTTATCTCACCATTGTTGCATTGAACTGGCAGAGGAGGGGTTGGACATGCTGGCGTTGTTGTTTGTGTTGGCGATGGCAAAGGAGCGGATTCATGTCCTGCACAGCTTGGCGTACATTGGCTGCAAGTTCCTGCAGAACATGAATTTGAACATGATGCTTCAGTTCCATCAGGGCATGTTATTTTAGAATCAGAACATGACACGCCTGCGCATGGATCTGGCGTCCCACTAGTGTCGTTTGACTGTGCGAATGAAAATCCAACTGCAAATAATAAAATTACTAATGCCAATGTAAACAAGCGCGTTATACGCATAATATCTTCTGTTTAGAAGTGATATATATAGTTATAGCTGACCAACTTAGTATTTTGGATGTTATTATAAGTT
>JACQNW010000054.1 GCA_016202845.1 Candidatus Aenigmatarchaeota archaeon | reverse complement strand
CGGTTTGGATGAGGTTTTAGTTGATACAGGCGCTGACATAACTTTGATACCTAAGTATATTGGGGAAGAAATTGTAAATGAAATAAAATCAGGCGAAAAAGCCTTTCTCAGAGGCATTTCACCTATAGAGTTAGCTGTTTATATCCATAGGTTGAAACTAAGAGTTGCTAATAGAGAATTCGAGACAAAAGTTGCTATAGCGGAGTCTGATGAAGTGCCTGCTATTTTGGGAAGATTTGAAGCATTGGACAATTTTAATGCAGAATTTTTGAAAGGCAAAGAATTATCTTTAGAATAGCTTTTATGCTGGCCTTTACAATTATCCATATGAAAATAAAAGAATCTATGACTCCGCGTCCTATAACGCTCCTGAAAAATCATACCTTGAATGACGCGCTGAAAATTATGAAGCAGCAGGGGATAAGGGAATGCCCTGTTGTCAGCAACAACAGGCTTGTTGGGATAATAACAGAAAGCGACATAACAAAAGCTGTCGACGTTCACAACAAGATAAACAAAATAGACGACCTTCCGCTGGTTCTGCTGAATGCGATAGCTGGAAATTATAATGGAATGAAGATCGAGATGAAAAATGCGCTAAATAAAAAAGTCCATGAAATAATGACAAAGGATCTTGTAACAATAAGTGAAGACGAAGACCTTTACAAGGCGATGAAACTCATAAACAAGCATGACATAAGGAGCCTGCCTGTTATGAAGGGGAAGAAACTGACAGGCATTATTTCCAGAACAGACGTTATAAGAAAATTAAGCGAGAACTAAACTATATTTATGGCCTTAAAGGCACAAAACTCAACCCTATTTCAAATCTTTTCTTTTCAAGCCTGCCATCTCTGTACACAGCCAAGTTAAAACCTGTTGGGTCGGGATAAAGCAGAGCACCATTTTTCCTATCTAACTGCTCTAAAAACACTTCTTCACTGAAATCATCATTGACGCCGGCAGTAAGATAAATCCTGTGATAGGGCGCATTCCTGTCGTATCCTGTTTTTCCGCTTCCGGTTATTACCTCAACTTTTCCGGATGTTTTTGTATGTTTGTCCAAATTCATACGTCCAAATTCAGCAAGCTCTGGAATTACTTCAACAGTTGTAAGTTTTCCATCTGGCCCGATTAATTCATAAGTTACAGCAGCATGGTAACCTGAACCAGTTCCTACCTCCAAAACATTGTAGCCTCTTTCAATCTCCAGCACGTCATCCATAAAAGCTATAAGCGAAGGCTTTGAACAGGATTGGTTGTGACCAATTGGAAAAGTTTGGTCGTTGTACGCAAGCGCACGGGGTGAAACGTTGAAAGTTCTCAAACTCCCAATCAAAGCAAATGCTGCATAAGCTGCAATGCGAATAAGTTTTGCATCATTTTCGCCGGGTGCTAGAATGCTTTTTCCACTAAGTTTATCCTCAGCTAGTTGTATCGCAGCAAGCGATTCGTCCGAAGGGTCACGGACCGGAAACATTGTGTCGTCTAAAAAATCTCTTCTGTCAACTCTTCTCATGGCTTCCAGCACACGAGGGTCACGCGGATTTTTAAACTGCAGAAAAGCAGGGTTTGATGCAGCAGCTTGCACAAGCTGTTCGTTTGTATAAAGAAATCTTTTATTTTTCATTACTTTGTTTATAACAAAAACTGATTTAAAAGAAATTTAATTGTTATGAGCAATTTCTATTCAATTACAAATGAATTACACTTTTTAACGCCCCGCAATAATATAAAGTTCTGAAACGATGATAGATTAATGAAAACAATCTGTCAAACAAGACTGCCTGCTGAATTACATAGCAGAGGCAAGGTCAGAGACAACTACATAGGAATGGATGGAACTTTTATTCTTGTAACAACATACAGGATTTCTGCTTTTGATCGTGTTTTGCCTCAGCAGATACCAGGCAAAGGCCAATGCCTGAATGAATCCAGCAGGTATACGTTTGAAAACTCCCGCGATATAGTTCCAAATCATTATCTTGCTTCTCCTCATCCAAATGTCATGGTTGCGCAAAGGTGCGAGCCGGTTGAACTGGAAGTAATTGCAAGAGGATACTTATCGGGTTCAGCATGGCGCACTTATGAAAAAGGACAGAGAAGATTTTTTGGAGGCGTCACACTCACAGAAGGCTTGAAGAAAAATCAAAACCTTGTTGATGTTTTAGGTCGCCCAATACTTACGCCAACAACAAAAGCAAAAACTGGCCATGATGAGTATATAGATGACAGAGCAGTCGCAGATGAAGTTGCGCGCGGCAGATGGGATGAAATTGAAGATGCTGCATTCAGGTTGTTTGCAAGAGCAAATGAAATGGCAGGAAGGAATGGATATTCAGAAGCTGATACAAAATATGAATTTGGGCTGCGAGATGGAAAATTGTTTTTGATTGATGAAGCAAACACACACGACTCTTCCAGATTTTTCAGGAAAGCAACTTATGGTGTCCAATTCCAGCTTGGAAAAGACTTGGACTGGATTGACAAAGAATATGTAAGGATTTACTTGACCGGTTTAGGGTGGACAGGCGATGGTCCTGTTCCTGACTTGCCGTCTGAAATAGTTGAAGGCGCGCAAAGAAGACTCTTGGAAAGCGTAAAAGCTATAACAGGCAGAGATTTTGTTCCAGTAGAACCAAGAGAAGAAGAAATGATTGAAGCGCTTAGAAGTGGCGGATACGTATGAGGAGATTTTGCCCAAT
>JACQNW010000055.1 GCA_016202845.1 Candidatus Aenigmatarchaeota archaeon | reverse complement strand
TTCTTGCCCTCATCTGCTGGCTAAAGCCGAGCAGTTTTCGGAAGAATTCAAAAATAATATGTCACGCAGGTTCTGTAGTTATTTTGTATTTTTCAGCAAAAGCTTCTGGGGTAAGCTCGTCTAGGTCATCTTTTATAGATCTTAGAACTTCTTTTCTTCCTACCTCTCTGCCTTTTTCTAATCCTCTCACTTCTCCGTCAGCCAATCCTCTTTCATAGCTTTCTCTGTCCTTGACAAAATATTCAACGCTTGGCAAAGGCACTTCATCCAACAAACCCTGAACTACGCGAAAAGCAGCGTCCTCATACGAGTAAGAACGCGGCCAGCAGGCATCAAAGTTCAGGCACCTGTCGTCCTCGCCGTCGTACCAGTAGCCACTGAGGGCAAGACCAACTTCCTGCAAATCAGGACTTAGCCGAGTATGCATTGTATGGTTTGGTTCTTTTCCATTGGCCACGACAGCTGGTATTAGCAATACAGGATTTATTTCAACAACTATGCCGCCATGTGATAGCGGAAATCTTACGCCTTCTGCAACAACTTTGTCGCCAATGCCAAAATCAGCGCGGACATATTTTCTCCCGTCAGCATCAGAGTCAACATATGCACAAAGTTTTTTAGCGCCTTTAGGCGCTCTCAAAAATGCGCCAGTTCTTTCCCATCTGAATGGATTGTCTGTTATAAATCTTGCAAACAATTGATCTTTCAAAGCTTCTCTTACGCTTTTTCCTGCTTCCCTCGCCGCTTCTTCCAGTCTTCTTAATTCTGCTATAGGTTCCAAAAGACCTATTCTATAGCCATCAGGAACCATTGAAAGCATTTTATCATAAGTTGCCTCTGGCGCGTCAACCAGATCAGTAGAAATATTTGCCGTATAAGCTGGCCTTGAAAATTTGTCTTTGCTTCTGCCGCACTCATATTCAGCTTGTGGCACAGCAATTACCCTGTCTGTTGCAGGCATTGTTGGAGCTGTCATAAAAAATCTATTAAACAAAAGTATTAAAAAACAAGTTAAGGGTGGCGTCTGCCAAGAATTGTTACGTCTGTATCAGCGTCTGTGAAATATCTGTAGTTGAGATCAAATACAAATGAAACAGTGCCGGACGGCTTGGTTATCCATGACGCAGGATTCACCGCAATTGCACAAGGCATCAGGGCGGAATCGCCTCTTCTTACAAGAACCTCATTTGGACTTCCAGGAGCAGGAAGCGTAACGGCATTTCCCCCAATTGGCTGGCCAAAGCATTCTACAAACTGCGCATCGCCCTGCAGCGTTATTGTCCCCTGTATTATGCCATTCTTTCCAGTCGCCTGATCAAACGGTATTCCGCTGCCTGTATTGATTAAAAATATCCTGTAAAAATATCTTTCATTCGGGTCTGCCACCTTCCTCACAATGATGGGCTGGCCAACAACCTCTACTATTATTGGTGCATCTGTGTTGGAAATAGTTATTGGGTCTAATGCAATGTTTTTTATTTTCCTTCTCAGATATTCATCTTCATTGTAAATTGGGACATTTGAAACGGCTGTTGATGAATAGTCATAATCGACTCTTATTGTAAGCTTGTAGTCCTGTGCTACTCCTTCAGGAAGCTCTGCCGGCGGCACATTCCATGTAACAACCTGCAGCTCACCCGGCGCCCCTGTTCTTATGTCATAAGGCTGGAGCTGGTGTATATTTTTCTGCAACAAAGCCCTGTTGCCTGCCTGGTCAAGCCAGCTTGCCCCCAGCAAAGTGGCTTGCACGTTTCTAGCCGTAGTTCCTCCCACGTTTTCAATTGAGGCAAAAAGATTGATATTTCCAGAATAGCTTTCTATCTCTGGCGGGTCTACAACAACATCCTTTAGCACAAGCCCGTCATTGACAGGCACTTTTGCCGCACCTATGCATAAAGTTGTGAAAGCGAGCAGCACAAGAATTGATAAAATACCATATTTCATATTATAATCTTGTAACGCCCTTTATATAATAGTTTTAGCGTCAGCCGCCATTTTCTTTATTCCATTAATGATTTTTCTTTTTAAAGAAAAAGGATTACCTTACTATATCCACCACAGCGGAAGTTCTGACGTCATACGTATACCGTATTGTCAAGCCAATGTCGTATGATTCTATTCTTGCAGGAGCAGGCGTCAATTCGCATGTTATTGTTGGAAATTCCTTTCCAACAGGCCTTAGTGCCGCTGAGTTTCCGCAATTTACAATAGAAGATTTGTCTACTATATCCCTTGCCGGATCAAGTTTAATCTGTTCAACAAAGCCATTCCCGATATTGAATATCTTGATGTGCATGAACAATTTTCTTCCGACAGCTGTGTAAACATAAGGGTTCTCATCAAAATCAACCTGTGCCAAAATATTTTTGTCTGAAAAAGATTTTGATAGCGGCAAAGAGAAAAGCTTCCCGGCATAGCTTAACCTGTTGTACTCATCCTCTGTCATTGCCTGCACAGTAGTAATGCCGCTCACTTTTGTGTCATAAATTGCCCTTGCGTTTATGCTGTTCCTGAATGCAGGGGTTGTCAACGTGGAAGGAGCTTTTAATGAGCATTGTTTTGTGAACAAATTTCCAGGCCGCAGCTCTGGTTTTGAATCACTGCACGCCGGCCCTGTCATTATCCCCATGTCAAAAATTTCCACAACTATATTTTCATAGGTTTTTACATCATTGTTCGCCACATCAAGGAATATTTTTGTCTCTTTGTCTGTAAAAACGCTTGAAGGGTCGGCCTGGAGTGTTATTGTTAATCCGTCTGATGGAACGCCGCCGCCAATGCATGCTGTAAACGCGACAAGAACAGCCAATAAACAGGATGAAATAAAGTTTTTGATTCTTTTTCCCATTAAAATATTATTGTCATGCGCTGTTATAAATGCGCCTGATCGAATCTGTTGGATATATGTATGTTGCCTCATAATTGTATTCGGCAAAGGCTTCTATCAGCAGCCCTGATTTTGGCGACGGGATTTCATGCACTTTTATTATAAAAGTGAACGCATCTGAACTCTTGTCCGCTGAAAGTCTGTCTTTGTTTGCAAACACCCAGTTTCCTGAGCCGCCCAGCGGATCAAGCAATACAAAGCTTTCAGGCGCATTTGCGCCGACAAGCTCGTCGGGAAAATTTATTATGAATTTTTCTGTTGCTATGCGGCCGGCGCCTTTTCCATTGTTTTGAAGCGAGAAATCAACGGCAAAAGTGCCGCCGGACAATGCATAGGCGCCGGATGCTACATTTATTTTTACAGGCCCTGATGAAATTTTTTCTTTTGCATGCAGGCCTGCTGAAGAGCCGCTGCGAATTACAGGAACCTCGTACCTTGTGGCGCTTGTGTAAGAATAATTTATTTTTATTTCAAAGTTTTTCGCATTGCCGGCAGAAAATTTTATGAGCCTTTTTTCATTTGGCAGCAAATCCCTGCAGTCAGGATCTTCAGGATAGCATGCATTGCCATAAGTTTCACGCTCCCCGCCCAGCGAAACGACCGGGCTCATAACGCGATCCTGGCTGTCCATATTCTGCACAACAACAGTCAATGAAATATTCCCGCCATCATGTTCCAGGTAAATATCTTTCACGTCCAGCACGTCAGCAGGGCCGCCGGCGTATTCAACGTCAATAGCGTTGCTCTCAGGCTCAAAAAAATATCCCGTTGAAGTGCATCCGGAAATAAATGCAACAAGCAAAACAGCCGGCAAATAAAGCCCAGCGCCAGCGTTTTTGGTCATAAAAGATTATTGTAGTATACCATTAATAA